>DSDB01000582.1 GCA_011057845.1 Phycisphaerales bacterium
CACGTCGAGCGGTTCTTTGGTCATCTGGGTGGCCTCGCCCCCTTCGACGGAGATTTGCCAGACCTGCGCACCGTCCGAGCGGGTGGAAATAAACAAAAGGGTCTTGCCGTCGGGCATCCAGCGGCCATTGAAATCGCCCGCTTCGTGGGTTGTCAGCCGGGAAAGGCCGGTCCCATCGGTATTAACAAGCCACAGGTCGGTGCGGCCACGGTCGGCCTCGAGGTCCGTCGTCCGCAGCGTAAAGACGATTCGGCGGCCGTCCGGCGAGACCTGCGGGTCCGAGATTCGCTCCATCGCCAGCATATCGCCGATGGAGAACGGATGTGTGTCGGCGGCGCCCAGGGGCAACACGCCGCAACCCGACAGGAACAGTATCATAAGAACGGACAGAGCAGCCTTGTACATGAGAATGCGACTCCTTTCCAGGTACACAGTGGCGGCGGCGTTTCTGTGGGAAATGATAATGGTTGTCCGGGTTCCTCTCAAATGTCTTTGTCGTCTCGGACGGCATTTGTGCTGCGTGAAAGGCTTGCACTTGGGGGCTCCAGGGCCGATGATTGGGCTGGTGCGGCATGGGGCGTCGCGGGTATGATGATGCCCGTCGGGCGCGGCCCGGTGTGGTGGTTATCCCGGAGACCGATAATGTCAAGACCAGGATTTGCAGGATTCAGGACAACGAGGTGTTTGCAGGCGGCCGGCGTCTTGTTGGCCGGTTGCCTGTGGACTTGGGCTTTGGCTGGGCAGGGCCAGGCGTCGAACGGCTCGGGCGAGCCGAACGATCCCAACGCCATCGCGGCCGAGTCGGTGGCGTCGGTGGGCCAGGGGCCTCTTGCCGAGATCGTAACGGTCGAGTCGCTGGAGTCGCTGCGGAAACAGTCGGCCGAGTTACCGGGGCTTGACGAGGCCGCGCGGACCCGGATCGCCGAGACCTACAGCAGTGCAATCGCGGCCCTGAAGTCGGCCGATGAATTGGCAGCGCGGGCCGTGCAGTACCGCCAACGGTGTGAGGCGGCGCCCGTGGCGCTGGAGGCCGTCCGAAAGCAACTGGGGTCGTTCACCGCGCCGCCCGAGCCGAACGTCGCGGCGAACCTGACCGTGGCGCAGGCCGAGGCGTCGCTGACCCAGGCCGTCGCGGCCGTGGAGGAAGCTCGTAAAAAGGCCGCCGAGTTGGAGGCCGAGCCCAAACGCCGGGCGGATCGCCGCACACAGATTCCCGCTGAGGCCGCCTCGGCCAGACAGCAGATTGAAGAAGCCGACAAGAAGGCGGCCGCGGTCGCGGGGGCCCAAGGGCCCGTCGAGCGGGCGAATCTGCTGCTGTGGGAGCTTCAGAAGCGGGCGGCGCAGAATCGGCTCGAGGCCGGTTCGGAGGAGTTGAAGTTCTACGAGGCCACGGGCGAGTTGCTGACGGCCCAGCGGGACCTGGCGGCGCGGCAGTCCGCGTCGGCGCAGAAGCAGGTGGACTTCTGGCAAGCCCGGGTGGCGGCATTGCAGCAGGCCGCGGCCGAATCGGCGCGCCGGCAGGCCGCCGCCGTCAAGGAACAGACCCGGTACGCCGACCCGGTGGTTCAGGCGATTGCCCAGGAGAACGCGCGGCTGGCCGAGTTGCAGGCGGAGTGGGTGACGAAGGTCCAGCAGACGGCCTCTTCGGCGGAAATGATTGCGGCGACCCTGTCCCGGTTGCAGGATGACTATACCGAGATCACTCGCCAGGTCGAGATGGCCGGCAAGGTGACGGACACCATGGGTCTGCTGCTGCTGAGCCAGCGCGACAAGCTGCCGGATGTGGCCGAGAGTCGGCGGCGGATACGCAGTCGCCCGTCGGACCTGGCGGCGGCGCAACTCAGGGCGATGGAGTATGAGAAGCAGTGGTCGCGGTTAAGCGATCTGACGGATGAGTACGAGGCGGTTGAAGGGGCCCTGGATTCGTCATTGGACGCCTCGGGTCGCGCGGCGATTCTCCAGGAGGTCAAGGACTATTACGAAAGCCGGCGCAATCTGCTGCGGGCGCTGTCGGACCTGCACTGGGATTACATAACGAAACTGGCGGCGCTGGACCGTACAGAGCAGGCGATGGTGGCGATGGTGGTCGTTTTCTCGGACTTTATCGACCGCCATGTGCTGTGGGTCCGCAGCCGCCAGGGATTCGGGACCGATGACCTGCGCCAGAGCGTGAGGGCGTTGCGGTGGGTGTTCTCGGTCGGCAACGGGCGGGTGCTTGTCCGGACTGTCTGGAGAGACCTCCGCGATCAGCCGCTTTATTATCTCATGCTGGCGGCGGTGGGGGCCGGATGCATCGTGCTGCGGCCGAGGCTCCGACGACGAATCGAGTCTATTGCCGAGGAGCTGCGTCAGGCGCAGAATGACCGGTTCATCCATACGCTGTCCGTGCTGGGCCTGACGGTGGTTCTGGCGACCGGCTGGCCGCTGTGGGCGGTGCTGTTTCAGCGTCGGCTGTCGGCGGCGCCGGAGGATTTCTGCCGGGCCGTGGCGTCGGGGCTGTGGCGGTTGGCGGTGGCGGTCTGGCTGTTGGATCTGCTGCGTTGCGCGGCCATGAGCAACGGCCTGGCGCAGGCGCACTTTCGGATGCGGGCGGATGCGGCGGCGTTTCTTCGGCGGCATCTGGGTTGGTTCATGGTTGCCTCCGGCATCGTCGTGTTCGGCCTGGAGGTCCTGCGGGCGCAGCAGCAGAATGACTTGTGGTACGCGACGGCCGGACGGCTGGTTCTAATGGCCGGACTGGTCCAATGGAGCGTTTTTCTGGGGATCGTGCTGGGTCCGAAAGGGCCGCTCATGGATTTCTACATCAAGCAGAGCCGCGGCGGGTGGCTGGAGCGGCTTCGCTATGTGTGGTACGTGCCGTGCGAGATCGTCCCGGCGGGTTTTGCCGTGCTGGCGGGGATGGGGTACCTGTACGGGGCCAGGCGCCTGGCGGGCAGGCTGTTCCTGACGTTTGGGCTGGTGCTGCTGCTGATGCTGATCCACGGGCTGTTCGTCAGGAGCCTGGAGATCGCCCAACGACGGCTTGCCATCCTGGAGCGATTGAGGCGTCTGGTGTCGCGGTCCGATGCCGGGACGGCGACCGAGGGCACGTCTGGCGCACACGGCGAGGAAACCGTGGAAGGCAAAGACGGCCGCGAGCGGACGATCTTCGAGATCTCGTTGCAGACGCGGCGCTTGATCGGGGCGGTCTCAACGGCGGCGCTGCTGGTGGGGCTCTGGTACGTATGGCGGGATGTGCTTCCGGCGATGGCGGGCCTGGGCGGTTATGGGCTGTATCAGACCGGTGAACGGCTGGTTACGCTGGGGGCGGTGGCCGCCGGCCTGGTGATTGCGCTGGTGACGGTGGCGGTGGCGCGAAACGTGCCCGGACTGCTGGAGATTGCGGTGCTGCGGCGGCTGCCCCTCGACCGCGGCGCGCGGTTCGCGATCATTACGGTGTCCCGGTATATCATTGTCGTGGTCGGCGTCGTGCTGGCGCTTACGGAGATTGGCGTCGCGTGGTCGAAGGTGCAGTGGCTGGTCGCGGCGATGACGGTGGGCCTGGGCTTCGGATTGCAGGAGATCTTCGCCAACTTCATCAGCGGCTTGATCATTCTCTTTGAGCAGCCGATCCGGGTCGAGGACGTGGTGACGGTGGGCGAGGTGACCGGGCGCGTGACGCAGATCCGGATTCGCGCGACGACCATACGGCAGTGGGACCAGAAGGAGCTGATCGTGCCGAACAAGGAGTTCATCACGGGTCGGCTGGTGAACTGGACGCTGTCGGACAACATGGTGCGATTGGATATCTGCGTCGGGATCGCCTACGGCTCGGACGTCCGCAAGGCCGAGCGGTTGCTGTACGAGGTGGCGGCGGCGGATTCGCGCATCCTGAGGGACCCGGCGCCCGTGGTGCTGTTCATGGCCTTCGGCGAGAGCAGCCTCGATTTCGAACTGCGGGTGCACGTGGGACGGATCGAGGACCGCATGCCGGTTCGCCACGCGCTGCACATGGCCATTGACGATGCCTTTCGCAGGGAAGGGGTCGAGATCGCGTTCCCGCAATGGGACCTGCACATCCGCTCGGTCGCCCCGCAGGCGGCCGAGAATCTGGCCCGCCGCCCCTTATAAGGACGGGTCGGTGGCGAGGGTGGTTGGGATGTCGAGCCAGAAGGTGGCGCCCTGGCCGAGTTGGCTTTGGAGGCCAACGTCGCCGGCGAGGATGGAGGCCAGTTCCCGCGAGATGGCCAGGCCCAGGCCGGAGCCGGCGCTTGCGCGGGTGATGGAGCCGTCGACCTGCTGGAATTTCTCGAAGATGCGATGCTGGTCTTCGGGGGCGATACCACAGCCGTTGTCGGCAACGGAGATTCGCACGGTCTTCTCGCCGACCATAACGGCGGCAATCTCGACGCGGCCGGCCACCGGCGTGAACTTGACGGCGTTACTGAGGAAGTTGTGCAGTATCTGCTGGACCTTGCCGGCGTCGGTGATAAGAACCGGCACGTCGGGGGCGATGGTCGTCTTGACCTTGATCTTCTTCTCGCGGGTCAGCAGAGAGAACGAGGTAATCAGGCGGTGGAAGAGCGTTTCGACGGTGGTTTCCTCGATATGGAGTTCCATCTTGCCGGCCTGGCTCCGCGCCAGGTCGAGCAGGTCGTTGATCATGGCCAGGAGGCGGTTGCCGCTGGTGATGATGTTCTCGGCGTATTTCTGGCCTTTCTCCTTCTTGAGGGCGGCCGGTTTTTCGCGGAGGACCTGGGCGAAGCCGAGGATGGCGTTCAGCGGGGTGCGGAATTCGTGCGAGATGTTGGCGAGGAACTCGTCCTTGGTCTTGTTGGCCTTGATCAGTGCGATATTCCGCTCGGAGAGTTCGGCGATTTTCTCGTCGAGTTCGACGTTGGCCTGCCGCAGGCGTTTCTGGGTGGCCTGGAGGTTGTCGAGCATGTGGTTGAAAGAGCGGGCGAGTTTCTCGTACTCATCGGCGGTTTTGATGGAGCTTCGCGTGTCAAGATTGCCCTCGGCGACGTTGTTGGCCATGGCGCGAAGCTGGCGGATGGGCCGCAGGATGACCCGCTGGGTGATCCAGTAGAAGGCGACGACGGCGCCGGTGCCGGCGATCAGGCCGGCGAACACGATCCAGACGCGGTTGAGGAAGATGGTCCTGTCGAGATCGACGATATGGCGCTGGATAACGATGGCCCCGATGACCTGGTCCCGCGTGAAGGGGGCGGCGAGTCCCTGTGGACTGTGGCAGGACAGGCAGTTGTCACCGGCGCGGAAGATGCGGGCGTAGAGGCTCTTGTGGATATCGCCGGCCCTTTCCATGGCGAACCGTTCGTCGCGCGATTCTTCCTGGCGCAGGTCCTCCAGGAGTTGCCGCTGGTCTTCGGGCAGGGCCTCCAGCGCGGCGGCGACCGTGTTCTCGGGGTGGAGCCGGACCCAGCGGATTTCGGGATTGTTGACGTCCATGAGCGCGCCGCCGGCGTCCAGCGGGGCCAGCGGGGTCTCTCCGGTGCTCTTGAGTTGGAAGTGGTTGCGAAAGACGAGGGCCTCGGCCTTGCCCCGTTCGGTGTCGATGTAGTCCTTCGTCATCAACTGGCCCATCCAGATGTACGGCGGCAGCAGGGCCAGCACGAGCGTCAGACTGACGGCAATGCCGAAGGTGATGCGGCATTTCCGGGCCAGCGACAAGGGCCAGAGGCCGACGAGTCGGAGGGTTCGCAGCCAGATTCTGTTGAGGGTCACCAACATAAAATCAAAAATCAAAAATCAAAAGTCAAATATCAAATACACATAGCAAAATGCAAAGATATATCGTGCCGCCTCGCGCGGCGCACCGCCCCTTTGATTTTTGATTTGTAGTTTTGCTTTTTGATATTCGATATTTGATTCAACCTTCGTCCGCGGGGGTGTGGGAGTGTTTCTGGGTCCGCAGGTTGAGTTCGTCGAGTTGCTTGGGGTCGACCTCGCTGGGGGCCTCGGTCATGAGGCACTGGCCCTTCTGGGTCTTGGGGAAGGCGATGACGTCGCGGATATTGTCCGTTCCGGTCAGGAGCATCACGAGGCGGTCGAGTCCGAAGGCGATGCCGCCGTGGGGCGGAGCGCCGTATTCGAGGGCCTGAAGGAAGAAGCCGAAGCGGGCCTCGGCCTGTTGGCGGGAGATGTTGAGCAGGTCGAAGACCTTCTGCTGGACCTTCGGGTTGTGGATACGGATACTGCCTCCGCCGATTTCGGAGCCGTTGACGACGATATCGTAGGCCTGCGAGCGGATATGGCCGGGGTCGGTTTCGAGCTTGGGCAGGTCCTCGGGGACCGGGGCGGTAAAGGGGTGGTGCAGCGAGTCGTAACGCTTCTCGTCCTCGTTCCACTCGAACAGCGGGAAATCAACGATCCAGACGAATTCGAAGGCGTTGGGGTCGTAGAGCTTGAGTTCCCGGCCGAGCTTGCATCGCAGCGGGGCCAGGGCCTTGTTGGCGGCGGCTTCGGTGTCGGCGACGAACAGCAGCAGGTCGCCCTCTTTGGCGTCAAAACGCTCGATGACCTGGCGGCATTGCTCGGGGCTGAAGAACTTGGCCGAGCCGCCGAAGAAGGCCAACGGGTCGTTCTCGCGCACCACGCGGGTCCACGCCAAGCCCTTGGCTCCGTAATCGGCGACGAAACCGGTGAGGGTCTTCTCAATGTCGCTGCGGGAGTATTTCTCGGCCGCGGCCGGGGCGCAGAGGCCCTTGACGATGCCGCCTCTTTCGACGGCGCCGGTGAAGACCTTGAAGGAGGTGTCTTTGGCGATGTCGGAGATGTCCCGCAGTTTCATGTCGAAGCGCAGGTCGGGCCGGTCGATGCCGTAGTCCCGCATGGCCTGTTGATAGGTCATGCGGCGGATGGGCAGGGCGACGTCGATGCC
>DSDB01000092.1 GCA_011057845.1 Phycisphaerales bacterium
GCACGGGCATCCTGCCCGTGGATGAGACAGGAATCCCGCGTGGCGAAGGCATCCCGCCCTCGAATCGCCGGCAGGATGCCCGCGATATGGGTGTGTTAGCCAATCATCGGCAGGATGCCGATGCCACGGATGGGTTTGACCTGGTGGTTGTAGGCGGCGGGATGGCGGGTTGCTGCACGGCCGTGGCGGCGGCCCGACTGGGGTTGCAGGTGGCCCTCATTCAGGACCGGCCGGTCCTCGGCGGCAACAACAGCTCCGAGCCGCGCGTCCACCTTGGCGGCGAGATCAACCTGCCGCCGTATCCCCGCATCGGCGACATCGTCCGGGAACTCGACGGCGGCCACCAGGGCAACGCCCGCCCGGCGGAATTCTACGGCGACGACAAGAAGCTCGCCGTCGTCAAGGCCGAGCCGAACATCACGCTGTTTCTCAACATGCACGCCAACAAGGTCGAGATGCAGGCTAATCGCATCATCGCCGTCACCGCCGCGAACATCCGCACGGGCGAGGAGTTGCGGTTCGAGGCCCCGCTGTTCGCCGACTGCACCGGCGACGGGACGATCGGCTTTCTGGCGGGAGCGGACTTTCGCATGGGCCGCGAGGGCCGCGACCAGACGGGCGAATCCATGGCCCCGGAGATCGGCGATTCGATGACGATGGGCGCCTCGGCCATGTGGTACTCGACGGACGACGGCGCGCCGTCGGCCTTCCCGGAATGTCCCTGGGCGCTCCAATTCACCGACGAGACCTGCCAGCACGCCACCCGCGGCGAGTGGAACTGGGAGTGCGGCCTGAGCTGGAATCAGATCGATGCATTCGAGGCCGTCCGCGACCACGCGCTGCGGGCCGTCTACGGCAACTGGGCGTTCCAGAAGAACCACGCCGCCGACAAGGCCCGCTACGCCAACCTGCGGCTCGACTGGGTCGCCCATATCGCGGGCAAGCGTGAGAGCCGCCGCCTGCTCGGCGACGTGATCCTCACGCAACAGGACATCGAGGGCCGCACCCGCTTCGCCGACGCCATCGTCACCACGACGTGGTCCATCGACCTGCACTATCCCGACCCCGTCAACAGCGAGCAGTTCCCCGGCATGGAGTTCCGCACCATCTGCACGCAGCCGGCCATCAAGCCCTACCCCATCCCCTACCGCTGCCTCTACAGCCGCAATATCGAGAATCTCTTCATGGCCGGCCGGAACATCTCCGTCACCCACGTCGCCCTCGGCACCGTCCGCGTCATGCGGACCACCGGCATGATGGGCGAGGCCGCAGGCATGGCCGCCGCCATCGCCGCCAGGAACAACACCACTCCCCGCGGCGTCTTCCAAAACCACCTACCCGAACTGCTGACCCTCGCCAAGAAAGGCGTCGGCAAAGAAACCCAAAACTGAAAGCCCTAAACCCAAAACCACAACTCAAAACCCCAAACCGCGTCCCGCCGCCGGGAACTGAAGGGATTCGGTACATTTTTTGGATGACGCTCAAACCAATCGTCTCCGCCCAGGCGCCCCCCATCCCACACACCGAAAGAATGTACCGGACCCCTTATGCCCCGTGGCGTAGCCGGTACCAGAGGTGGCCGACGTACTCGCGGAGGACCATGGCGTTGAGGTGGAACGCCCCGGCCGATGGCACGAACGCCCTGGCCTGGAGCCTCGGAGGCGCGAACGGGTAATCCACGGGGACCGGCACAATCGTATCCCGCGGGAAGACCCGTTCGAATGTCCGCCGGCTGCGCGGCATGTGAGTAGCGGAGGTCGCCACGCCGATTTGCCGGCCGGCGCCGGGACCGAGCACCTTGGCCGTCTCGGTCGCGTCCTCGGCGGTTGTCAGCGACACGCCCTGCGCCAGAATCCGCTCAGGCGGGACCCCGGTGACACATGGTACGGACGCCCCCGGCCCTTGCCTTCGGCAAAGGCCGGCACTTCACGATGTGGCAGACGGCCGGCCGCTTTTCAGAGGTGCTGTTATCAGGAATAGCGGGGTTGTTTTCGCCCCGGACCGTTCGCGGGAATACGCGTGAGGCCCCAAAAATTTTGCGGGCCAGGTCCCAGAAAAACGGTATTGGCGGCCGGGCACGGGCGGCCGGGGAAAAAAATCGCGGCCGGACCGCCGCGGATCGCGGAGGCCCTTGACAGGGCGACTTAAAAAAGGTACAATACGCTCAACAATACAGTTCCGGGACGTATTGCCATTGGAATGGGGGTTTGCCATCGGGGGGTGTTTCCCTGATTTGCCCATTAAACAGGTAAGTCAATCTACAATCTATTGGGGGTAATCTGCAATGAGACGACTCACGGTCCTTTCTATTCTGTGCATGGTTTCTGTATTTACGGGCAACGTCCGCGCCTGTCCGACCGGCGGCGAGTGTACGTGGCCGACGCTGGATGTGATTCTCAGCGACGGTGGTGTCAGCCCGCTTGTCACCGACATCAGCCTGCTGGGCGGCCTGACGGCGACGGGCCAGAGCTTCGTGTCCCTGCTGGATATGGTCGCTCCGGTGACATCGACAGCGACGATTCTGCTGGAGGAAGCGGGCTACGCGGGCCAGAACCAGTTCGGCATCTACAAATTCAACGGCGACGGCGTGGCGCCTTCGGCCGGCGAGATGCTGCTGCTGTTCAACGGCTCGGCCGCGGTGGGCGCATCGGCGGTGGTGCAGTTTGACCTGGCCGGCGGCACGGCGTGGTACGACCGCAACGGCGACGACGTGATGGACGCCGGGGAGACGGCCGCAATCGGGGCGGTCTTCGGGTTCTTCCTGAAGAGCCCGGACTCGGCCGGCGGGATTTCCAACCCGACGTTTTACTCGGACGAGCTGCTCAATCCCGACGGCGCGATGGAACATGCCCTGCTGTTCAACACCAGCGGCATCACCGGGGCCATCTCCGGCAATCCATCTGTGGTCGTGGCCTTCGAGGATCTGCTTGCCTCCCACACCGATTGCGACTACAGCGATATGGTGGTGGGTATTTCGAATGTGACGCCGGTTCCTGAGCCGGCGACCGTGGCGCTGCTGGGCCTGGGATCGCTGGCGGCGCTTCGTAGACGGAGAGGCTGATTGACGGAATGAAACAGCAGAAAAGGGCCGCGACGTTGCATCGCGGCCCTTTTTGTGCGCGGAGCAGCCTCCACATGGTACAGTGGAATGTGAAGGCTGCGGACCACAGATAGTGCGTTTGGTTGCCCCGTACAAAGAGCCCGCCAGGGTATGGTTTGTTACAGGGAAATCAAAAAAATGCGAAAAACCGCATATTTGATGGCGCCAGGGCCGTTTTCTTTCTCAAAACAGGGGATATACTGGCCGCCGAAATTAAAGGGGGCCGGTACATTTTCTGGGGTTTGAGTCGTCGTGGCCCATACCGGCAAAGCATGGCAGACGGGTCAGTCAGAAAATGTACCGGACCCCTTCAGCCCCCTGAGTGGCATCCCTTGCTGAAGGCAAGGGATGGTGCGGCCGCCGGTCGGACGAGCTGCTTTGGATTCTGGTCAGTTGTGCCTGTTTCGGGTTTCGAGCTTCGTGCTTGGAAGGGATATAGACCATGGCGGATTTGATAAAAGGATTGGCATCGCCGGCGGTTTGGGTGCTGGTGCTGATGGTGGCCGGGCTTTGGCGGAGTCGGCGGCTGCGGCGGCGTAAGGGGCTGCGGTGCGGCTGGTACGCGGGGCTGGCGGCGACGGTGCTGTATGTCCTGCTGGCCAGCGAGTTTGTGGCGTCGCTGCTGTGTTATTCACTGGAGAGTCGGTGCCGGCCGGCGTCGGAGGCGGAACTGGCCGGGCTGGACGCGATGGTGGTGCTCTCGGGCGGGGCGCTGCCGCCGTGGAAGCACCGGCCGCGGGCCGAGCCGCGCTGGGCGACCTTGGCGCGGGTGGATGGGGCGGTGGAGGCCTTCCGGCGCAGCGGGGCCCAGGTGCTTGTGACCAGCGGCGGCAAGACGGCGGGCACACAGATCAGCGCGGCCGAGGCGATGCGGGATTTTGCGGTGCGGCTGGGTGTGTCGGCCGAGCGGATCCTGGTGCAGGGCGTATCGCTGACCACCGCCGAGGACGCGACCGAGACGGCCAAGGTGCTCGGCCCCGGCCCCGGCCGGCGAATCGGTGTGGCGACCTCCGCGACCCACATGCAGCGCAGCCGGCGGATCTTCGAGCGGGTCTTCCCGCAGGACACAATTGTACCGGTGCCGGTGGACTACCAGTTCGTGCCGCCGAGGCTCCAGGCCAGAATGTTCGTGCCATCGGCCGGGGCGTTCCATCTCAGCGCGATGGTCCTCCATGAGTACGTCGGCCGCCTCTGGTACTGCCTGCGACACGGGGCCTGACACCGAACGAAACGCCCCCGGGCAAGGCCGTCTCTTAGAACCGGTACTGCATGGTCAGAACCGCCCAGTATTCGTTCTCGGTGTTGACCGAGTCGTCCCAGGAGGACTGGATGTAGAACGCGGGGGTAAACGAGAATCCGCCGCCGAGTTCGAAGTCGGTCAGGATGCCGAAAACCGCGTTGGACCAGTCGTGGTCCACGTCCTGGCCCGCCGGGCCGACACCATCGTTAAAGACGAACTCGGAGTGCAGGCGGATGGCCTGTTCCTTCTGATTGGGCAGCAGCGGCGTGATGGGGATGCCGTAGTCCAGCATGAAGATATGCGCCCATCCCGAGGCGGTGCCGCGGCTGAGGATGCCGCGGGTCAGGTCCACCCTGGAGGCGACCAGTGAGCCGGAATTGGCCGGCCAGAGCTTGACCAGGACGTAGGTCGGGACCAGGCCCTTGATCCCCAGCAACTGCGGGAAGGAGAACGCGCCCTGCATTTCCGACAGGTCCGCAAGCGTACGGGAGTTGTCGGGGTAGTTGTAGTAGACGTAGCCGATATGGTAGGCCATGGCGTGGCGGGCGTCCGGCCAAAGCATATTGCGGTAGAAGATGGTGTAGTCCCATCGCTCGGTGTTCTCGAAGCCGCTGTGCACGGCGCGGTTGGCCTGTGTGCGGAAGCCGAAGCCGCTGCCGAACAGGTCCAGCGTCACGGCCGGGGCGATGCCGCTGTCGCCGCTGGGCCCGTAAACATCAAAGCCGCGCCAAATGTAGCTGGTCAGATAGCTGAATTCGATGGCGCCGTGGAGTTTCCCATCCGGCGGCGGCCCGCCGGCCGCGGCGCACGACGCGAACGCCAGAACTACGCCCAAACACACGATGGTCTTCATAGTCCGCTCCTAAAAGATTCCACACCTGAGTATCGGGACCCCCGCCTGCGCGGGGGCGACAAATGCCCAAAACACACTTGCATCGCGCTGATACCCACCGCCCGGCCCTTACCCATCCAAGCCGAAGCCCGGAGGTCTACCCGCCGCCCTGTTGGGGGTCAGCATGGCCCGGAGCCGGTGGTATCACGGCAGTGCAAATTCATTCAACGGCCCGTCCCCGCCCGCGCGGCGACAACGGGGTCGGTCCTGTCTTACCATTTACCGCTCTTGCGCTGCGGAGCGGGAGGAAGGGCGTCGAGTTCCCTCGTGGACTGCGCGATGTCCTCGTCGCTCATCTGGTAATCGGAGAGCTTGCCGGCCAGGTAGGCGTCGTAGGCGGCCAGGTCCATCAGTCCGTGGCCGCTGTAGGACATGAGGATGACCTTCTCCTTGCCCTCTTCGCGGGCCTTGATAGCCTCGTCAATCGTGGCGGCGATGGCGTGGCTGGTCTCCGGGGCGCAGATGGCGCCCTCGGTGCGGGACCAGGTGATGGCCGATTCGTAGCACTTGAGCTGCTGGTATGAGCGCGGGGTGAACAAGCCCTCGACGATGCACTGGCAGACCAGCGGGGCCATACCGTGGTAACGCAGGCCTCCGGCGTGAATGGGCGGCGGAACGAAGGCGTGGCCGAGGGTGTGCATGGCCATCAGGGGCGTGGTGCAGGCGGTGTCGCCGAAGTCGTAGTGGAACGGCGCCCGGGTCATGGTGGGGCAGGCGGCCGGTTCGACGGGAATGATGTCGATCTTGGCGCCGTTGATCTTGTCCTGGGTGAAGGGGAAGGCCAGGCCCGCGAAGTTGCTTCCGCCGCCGGCGCAGCCGATGACCACGTCGGGGAGTTTCTCCCCGGCGGCCTTGAGTTGCTTCTTGGCTTCGAGGCCGATAATCGTCTGATGCAGCAGGACGTGGTTGAGCACGGAGCCGAGCGAGTAGCGGGTCTTGCCCGTGGGGTCGGTGACGGCCGCTTCGATGGCTTCGCTGATGGCAATGCCGAGGCTGCCGGGGGTGTTGGGGTCCTTTTCGAGGATTTTTCGGCCGGCGTTGGTCTCGCTACTGGGGCTGGCGATGCACTTGGCGCCCCAGGTCTGCATCATAATCTTGCGGAAGGGCTTCTGGTCGAAGCTGATGCGGACCATGAAGACCTTGCATTCGAGGCCCAGCAGGGCGCAGGAGAAGGCCAAGGCGCTGCCCCACTGGCCGGCGCCGGTTTCGGTGGTGAGGCGTTCGATGCCGAATTGCTTGTTGTACCAGGCCTGCGGGACGGCGGTGTTGGGCTTGTGGCTGCCGGGCGGGCTGTAGCTTTCATCCTTGTAGTAGATTCGCGCGGGGGTTTTGAGATGCCGTTCGAGGTAGATGGCGCGTTTGAGAGGGGCGGGCCGCCAGCGGTAGAGGATGTCGAGGATCTCTTCGGGGATGTCGATCCAGCGTTGAGAGCTGACCTCCTGTTCAATCAGGTTCATCGGAAAGACGGGGGCGAGCATATCGGGCGAGATGGGCTTGCCGTCGGGCCCGAGCGGGGGCAGCAGGGGGGTCGGCAGGTCGGCCGCGATGTTGTACCACTGCTTGGGGATGTCGTTTTCTCTGAGCAGGATCTTGTGTTCCATGTGAC
>DSDB01000685.1 GCA_011057845.1 Phycisphaerales bacterium
CCCCACATCCAATGGTGCCACATGGACTTCATCCCCAGCACGTACAGAATCGAGATGATCCACATCGTCCCGGTGATATCGAAGTTCGAGACCGAACCCGACATGGCCAGCGCCAGCCAGTGCATGCCCCGGCCCCCAAGGAAATAGGCATCGAGCCCCCGCGCCGCCCGACGCGCGTAGTAGAAGCCCACCCCAACCACCAGGATGAAATACAACCCGATCGCGACATAGTCCAACGGCGTCATAGGTTCTCCTTATAACCTGGGCCGTTCCTGCCGTCCATACCAATGATGATCGACCGACGACTAACGACTATGTACGGCGTCAAACATCGCCACAATCCGCTCGGGAGTCACGTTGGCCAGGATATTATGCACCTGCTGGAAGACAAATCCTCCGCCCGGCGATAGGGCGGCCACCTGCTCGCGGACATGCTGGGTAATTTCCTCGGGCGTGCCACCGGCCAGCATACGGTGCGTGTCGCAGCCGCCGCCCCAGAAGGTCAGGTCCTTGCCGAACTCGGCCTTCAATGCTCGTGCATTCATCCCGGCGCAACTGATCTGCACCGGGTTGATAGCGTCCAGGCCCGCCTCAATCAGGTGCGGCAGCAACGGCCGCACGCCGCCGCAGCAGTGCAGCATCACCTTCACGTCCGCCAGCTCCTTCGCCCGCATCCACAACTGCCGGTGGCGGTCCTTGAAGAACTCGCAATACATTGTGGGACTGAGCATCGGCCCGGTCTGCATCCCCAGGTCGTCGCCGAAGAGGATGATATCGATATAAGGCCCCACCGCCCCCAGGAAGTGCTCCAGATTCGCCATGTGCAGATCCATCAGGGCGTCGAGGAATCGGTGCGCCCGCCGCGGTTCGCTCGCCAGCAGCATCAGGAAGTTGTCCGCCCGATAGAAGAACTGTCCCGTCTCAAAGAGGTTCCCCCCGAACAGGCCTACAATCGCCCGATCCGTCGCCTGGCGAAACGCCCTGGCTCCGGCCGCCAACTCACCGCCGTTCACGGGCCCCGGCGGCGACGCCACCCCCGTCCACATTGTCTCGCCGAAGTTCTCCGCAAGGCCGTCAATGTCGTCTTTCTCGGCGAACGGGAAATACGTCTGCTCGAAGTAGAGCGTCCCATCCGGCATGTGTGCGAAATCCCGTCCCGAGGTCGACCGGATGACCCACCGCCCGCCCTCACGCACCATGTTTGTCCATGCCGGAATCAGGCAGTCCGTCCCATCCGGCAGCGTCCACGGCCTCCAGTCGCTGTCTCTCAGGGCGAAACCCCGCCCCATCTCCACGACGTCCACGCCGAACCGCTCCAGCACGTCCTCATCGACAATCGCAAGCTGCTGCACCACGTCGTACACGCGGATCGGCCGCGGTTCAAGACCCAAGTGCGCCCGCAGTTTCGCGTAGGCCATCGCCGCGATCCCCGACGAGCGATGCCCGCCAAAGTCCACCGGCGCACGGTCAGGCTCCCGATGATTCAACGCCGTCATTACTCGCTCGCGCGATGTCATACTCATCTGCGGTCCTGTGGCACGGGTACACGCAACGTAACGAACTGATATGGGTGCATCTCGATCAGGCCTTCCATGCGTCCGACGACTTGCTCGGCGAGATTACTGAGCATGATCCCCCGGATACGTTGCCCGGCCGATTCCACTTGCACCGCGTGCGTCCGATCCGTCGGATTGAACAGCCTGACAATCCACGCTTTGCCGTCGGCCGAAGGCTTAAATGCCGTGGCCACCACATCCGACGGCTCGATGCTCAGACGTGACGGGACAGGTGGCTCGTCCTGCGAAACCGCCACAGCAAACAGAGGCTGCGCCGCCTCAATGCCCGCCCGCATCGCCGCCGCCCCGTCGAACGGTCCATCGTGCGGCACAATCGCATAGCGAAATGTCGTGGGCCCCTCCTGGGAGGCCTTGTAGTTTGTCTCCCAGTAGTTGTTCATCACGTAGGAGTAGATCGTCGTCGAGGGCTCCAGGGTCTCAATCCATCCGACCGCCCGCGGGTCGTTCGTGATCTTGCCGATCTCAATCAAAGGCGCATCGGGCGTCAGCAACGTCACCCCGAACTTGTCGTTCGAGACATCCACATACCGCTGCACCGTGAAGTAGTTCTTGCAAGCCCCGGCAAGCTGGTCCCGCTCGGGCTGCACGACCGCAAAAGGCGTATCCATCCGCACCACGCCATCCGGTACGTTGAAGGCGAATCCGATATGAACCGCCTCCGGTTCGTACACCTTCAGCTTGTCGATCGTGTCGATAATGTCTATCCGATTGGACTCGGCCGTCAATCGTATCTCGCGGGTCAGTTTGCGAGCGCCCGGCGCATCCGATTCGATCACCAGTGAAGCCGTCAGTTGTCCCTTCCCCGTCTTGGCCGTAATCTTCACCGGGCCGTTTCGTTTCGGGTCTTTCGGGTCCCTCCCCGCCACGTAGAAATACTCGTTCAAACCGAGTCCATCACTCTTTGCCAGGTCAACCTCAATACCCCTGTGCTTGAGGCTCACGATGGCGCCGGTGGTTTCATCCACCCGTACCGTGATGAAATGGTTGCTCAACTCTGGTGGCGACGCAACAGGAGCCACCGGACCAAACAAGCTGAGCTGGGTTGGCGGTTGTTCGAGCGTATAACGTCTCACGCCCAACGCGGCAATCCGTTCAGCGACAAAGGCCATTTGCCCGGAACCAAGCGGTTGCAGCCATTGCAGACCGTTGGGACTGCGAACAAAGCTCCCATCGAGATCCCATTCTTCGGGCAGGATCACTAATCCCGGCCGTTCCCACGGACAGGTGTTGATCACGTCAAACGCCTTGACCTTGCCTTTGGCTTGCGGGTATCCGGCAAGCGCCTCGGCCAGCAGGTCTTTCGACTGCTTATCCGCGTCCAGAGCGAAGGCCTGCTTGATCCGCCACTGATTGTGCACGAACTCACTCTCCGGCTGGCTGATGCTGTTGTGCGCTCCCCAGGTGTGCTCATCGTAGAGGATGACGTTGCGCCAGGCCTGGTAGAACCTTTCGTCGGGATAGTCCTTGGGGCGGAGCATGGCGAACAGGGCCTCGGCCTGACTGAGCCGGTCCGCGGAGGCGCGGTTGAGGATCGTCTCGGCCGCACTGGATGCCGCCCCATCCTCCCAATAGGGCGTGAAATCACCGGCCACGGTGGGGATTCTGTCGGCGTATCGCTTCTCGAATGCCGCGAACATCTCGGCGGTCGTTGCCACCACCAGCCGCGGATATGCGTATTTCGCGTTCCAGTCCCTAACGTAGTCGGCCAGATCCGGGTCGGGCGGGCCGTTGTCGCCGCCGATGGAGTAGCGGACCTGCAGCATGTCGTAAGGATAGTCGGCCGCTTCGAGCCGCTTGAGGTACTCGAACAGCCGCCCGCCGCTGAGCCGCCCGCTGTGGAACAACGAATACCCCTCGCCCGCCAGCCACGTCAGGACCTTCTCCTTGCCTGAAGGGCTGCGCCAGTAGAACGGTTTATCCCCCCACTCGGACAGTGTGTATCCAATCCGGTGTCCGCGATTCGGGCCCACGCTGAAATATGGAATGCCCGCCTGGGCCAGCACCGGTACGATTCCCCATGTATAGCCCGGCACATCCGTAATCATCGCCGTATGGATCGATACGCCGTGCTCCTTGCGCAGGCGAATGGCACAATCCACCAGCCGGACCAGCTCCTCCGGCCGGCACAAGGCCGTCAACTGATTGCCATACAAGGCGTCGAGGCCGATCCAGCCCTTCTTGACCGCATCAATGAAGGCCTCGCGTTTCTCCGACGGCGCCTCCCGCAGGTAGCTGTCCACCGCCCAGAGCACCTCCGCGTTCCACTTGAACCGCGAACCGGCCGGATAATCCGCCGACTTTTGCGCCAGTTCAATCACCTGATCGAAGTACTCAAAATGCTTCTTCAAGACATCCGTCTGTACGTGCGTGTAACCGATATCCACATGTGAATGGTGCAAAAGCCATATCTCCCACTTTCGCACCGGCTTGATATCTACGTTCCGCCGCCCCAACAGCTTGCCCGCCACCTCGACAGCCACCTTCACCGTCCTGGCCTGAGCCACCGCCGGGGCCAACCCCTCAACGGTCTTATATCCGCTTGCCAACGAGTGCCGCACCGGTTCGCCCCCCTCCACGGTAACGGTCGCCTCCGTCGGCTCGCCGATATGCAAGAGCGTGACCATCACCGGCTGGTGCAAGCGCCCGTTCCGCTCCACCAGGAATGGCTCGGATGAGGCTGCCAGAAACTCGTCCGCCTGTGTCAAGATAGTGGTTTTGAGCCCGTCAGGCCCCTTCAGGCACACATAATCATAGAGGAACCAACTCCCGGTGGAGTTCTCGATGGCGATGGTGTTCGTTCCGCTCTTGAGCAGCGTGGCGGGGAACTCGATTTCCGCGATATGCTCGCGGCCCTTTTCCACCTCTCCGAAGGCCGAGGGATCGCCGGCCCCTTTTGGAAGCGGATGTTTGAAAAGTGTTCCATTGACGCGGATGTGCAGCTCCGGAGGTCTTGCGCTGTGCGTATCGACGAAATCCAGGTGCAATGTGCATGTTCCTTGTGCGGGGGCCGCCTCCAGACCCATCAGAATGGTGAAGACATGGGCCTTGCCACCGGCCCAGGCGTCCGCCGGACCCGGCTGGATATAGGGCCAGTCCTCCTTCGGATTCGATTGGCCCGCGACGAAAAGCGCATCGCGTGGAAAGGCCGTCGAGTACTGACCCGACTGGTTCGGCCCCAACGCGAACTCCGCCGTGTTGTTGTCCGCCTTGCCGATTTCAAACAACAGCGACCGGCCGTGCACAAGGGCTGACAGGGCAAGGACCATTGCGTACATCATCATCCGCGGTTTCATATCGTCGATTCTCCGTAACGGCGTCTCTATTCGAATTCCCTCAGCAGGTCCAGCAGCTTGCGGTCCAATTTGCGCCCGTGGAAGTCTTCGTACGCCACATCCTGCCGGTCGGAGTCCAGTATCCCGAAGGAGCCCCGGAAGTTCCATACAGCCAACCCGATGCCCGCTTGCGTCAGTATCTCCAATACATCGCGGAACCACTTGAGCGTCACATCGTGCGGCGTGCGGTTATAGACCCCGCCTTCGCCGCAGTGCACGCCCACGCCGCCGCGGGCCATCTCGATCCATGGGGCCCAGTGCCGTTCCAGCCGGGTCCGGTCCCATCCGTCGCCCGGCCACGCCGGTTCCGGGAAGTTCTCGCTGTTGACCCACGAGGCCTTGTAGTGCGTGATGAACATCGGCTGGTAGGCCCGTGTGCTCTGGCCGATTTTCAGGTCCGCCAGTTCCGGGGCGCAGATATTTCCGTAGTTCATCCCATCGGCGATGATCAGCCGGTTCGGATCGACCTGGCGAATCGCCTCGACCACCGTGCGGACCACTCGCTCGTGATCGGCCCGCGTCATCCCATCTCCAATGGACGGCGGCTCATTGACCAGGTCGATGCTCAGCTTGTCCGAGCCGATCCCCTTGTAGCGTTTGGCCATCATCTGCCAGTGGAAACAGAACGCCTTCAAGGGTTCCGGGTCCTTCCAGAGGTTCTTGGGCTCGCGGAACTCGCGGTTGACCGAATACCCGGGCGCCCGATGAAAGTTGAGGCTGACGTGCAAGCCGTTCTTGCCCGCCAACTCGACCGCTCGATCCACCTTCTCAAGCATGGCCTCATTGATGTTGTAGTCATCCCCCTCGTTGATCCACAGCCGGTACACCATGGGCAATCGGACGAAGTTGAAACCCCAATCCCGCATCATGCTGAAGTCGTCGGCCACCCAATCCCCCTTGCTCCGCATGGTGAACATCTCCAGGAGATTGAACCCCCGCCACCGCGGCAGAACGTGCTGCGCCGGTTTTTCGCGGGCCGCCGCCAATCCCACCCGGGCCTGCGGTAATGCCGCCGCCGCGGCGCCCGCCACGGCGGTCTTCAAGAATTCACGTCGAGTCCTCTGCATGGCTACACTCCTTGAGTAAGTACATCCGCCGTCAGATATGCGTCCTGAACCGGCCGTGTGTGGCCGGTCGACGCATACGGATTCTACTGGTATCCAACGCCGGTCTCAAGCGGCAAGCGGCGGTTTCCTGCCGGCGGCGACCACCCGACAGACCGGACGCCTTGCCGGAGCCTTTGCTGTCCCAACAGAAACGGGGCCCCGTCGAGTCGGAGCCCCGGAAAGATTTGCGGATGGTCGGGGGGCGAGTCGACCTGTGCATGGTCAAACACCATCGGGGTGATGGATTGCGTGTTCGCAACAACCCCGACCACGAATGGAAAACAAGGTGGTATATCCATCGACCGTTCTGGGCCGATTACGCCAGAGATTCTTGGCAATCACCGGCGGGGCAAAGGCCTGATAGGTGTGGGTAGGACGCCACCGACAGGTGGATATCCAGATCGCCCCCGGCAAACCGCGT
Source organism: Phycisphaerales bacterium (assembly GCA_011057845.1). Taxonomy (GTDB): domain Bacteria; phylum Planctomycetota; class Phycisphaerae; order Sedimentisphaerales; family Anaerobacaceae; genus UBA2266. Next base: position 6,437 of record DSDB01000685.1, read on the forward strand.
ATAAAAAAGGAGGGCTGGGACACGCGGAGGAGAGGAAGGAGAGGACTGCCCCAGCCCCTCAGTTGTGGATTTGGCTATCAGCTATACGCCTGGGGCGCCCATGTGTTCGCATAGACCGGCAATATTTCACAGAAACGCGATCGACCAGAGACAACGACCCCGTTTCTAAGACTGGAAAAGCCCTATTTGAGGCCAAAAACACATAACCGCGTCAGATAACCGCCCGGAAAAAAACTTGCATTTGACCGAACCGACCTACATCGCCGGTACAGTCGGCGACCATCCCGTCTCATTACCGGCCTCGTCGCGGGCCTTCACACGGAACCGAAGGGCCTGGCCCGATCGGCCGACCTTCACCGTGTATGTCCGGTTTGTGACCCACCCACTGCTCAGCGCG
>DSDB01000531.1 GCA_011057845.1 Phycisphaerales bacterium
ACCGTGATCGTGGGGTCCACCTGCACGCCCCATGACAACTCATACACCTCTCGCCCGGCCTCCGCGCCAAGGCGCCGCCAGACCGCGCCGGCGGGCACACCCGTGAACTCCGCGAACGGCACAAGTCCCAGACTGCCCTCGATAGAGGCCTTTATCTCGTCGGCCGTATCTCGGTCGACCATCGACGTCCGGACCGCATCGTCCGGCCCCTCCCTCCATGTCCTGGCCCCGGCCACACTATCCCACAACGTCAACTCATCACCGGTCTTCAAAAGCCTCAGACCCATCTCCCTCGAGACCCATTGCTCCTGGATCGGGTTGTCATGCCCTGCCTCAAAACCAGCAACATAGACATTCCGCGCCTCGTGGATGGCCCTATAAACCGCCTCCAGGCTGACTGCCTGCGCGGTATTGAGCGAGAGCAGAACCAGGCCGCCGGCGACCGCCAGAACCGCCGCGACGGCCGCACCGGCCCTGATCAACACCCTCCGCGACAGGCGACCGAACCCCGCCCCCAGCCGCGCCACACCCACCCGGATCGGATACCCGGAATAATCCGCCGAGGATCGGGGGTCGGATCGACGTTCTGCGTCGCTGACCAGGTGAAAACGAGTTGCCACGACCGATCCGCGGGGCTCCAGGAAGCAAGAAACGGTCCGATGGGCCGCCTGAATCCTGCCCAGACATTCGGCGCATTGCCCGACATGGTCGAGCGTCGCCGCATCCATCTGACAGCCGCCCGGCCACACCGTGGCCAGATTGAAGACCTGGCCGCCGCTGATGCAATTGCGCGGGTCGGGCGTCCACCCGCGGGTCTGCCGGTCGTGGCGGTCAAGCCCGTCTATCAGTGCCTGTCGGCTATCATATACGGCCTGGCGACAAACCCGGCAGGTGCGCATGTGCCCCAGTACCTCAGGCGGAACCTCAGACAACCGCCCGCCAGCCACCGCCGCAACAGCACCCGCGGCCTCCTCGCAGGTCCTCTTCTGCGGGGACTGCTGCGCGTTGAGCATCTCCGTCAGCCTCACAGCGCCTTCAAAACCCGGATCCAGATCGCCGATGGCCTCCAAATCACCGCGACAGGCCTCACAATGGTCCAAATGTACCGTCAACGGCGTGGGAATGCGGACACACAGCCTCCCGCACGCCATAGCCGGCAGATACAGCCGGGCCGTCCGGCACTCAACATGCCTGTCGGCCCACCTGAAGTGCGCATCGAGCACACGGGCCATTTGTCGCACATAAGTAGTCTCCTGGTCCGGCGTATCCGCCCCGCCGCTGAAGCTATTTCCGCTCCGCATCATTATCGCTCCCTTCTTTCTTTCTCACGTCTTCCATGATCTTACGCATTTTCGCCAGAGCCGTCGATATGTACCGGCTCACGGAATCTTCACTGATGCCCATAATCGCGGCTATCTCCGCATTGCTCCTGGCCTCGCGGAACCGCAGGCGGACGGCCAACGATCTCTGCCTTGCCTCGTACTGGTCAAAGGCCCCAAGCAATGCGTCCAGTTGTTCTTCCTCTACTATGGCGTCGCCGGGCCCGCCGTTATTGACACTTTTTTTGAAATATCTGCAATATTTCTCCACCCGGGCCGCGCGCCGCCTGGCCCTCCGTTGGGTATCCAGGGCGTCGAAAACCAGCAATTTGCGCAGAAAACCCCTAATGTTCTTCACTCGGGGCCCAATAGGTCTCTGGACCAGACGCAGAAAGAAATCCTGAAAAAGGTCCTCGGCGTCCGAATCATTCACGGTCAGCCCGCGGATAACCTGTCGGATATACACCCCATGCTCCAGGATGATATCGAGTGCGGCCTTGACGTTCTCAGAGAGCTTCTCGTTATCCGGTTCCATCCAGCGGTCTTGTTCCTGCCCAGCAGGATTCCTATAAAATGGAGGCGGCGAACCCTTGAAAAGGCATGTTCCACGCAAGAGCCTGCATCATAGACGGCCCGCCGCGCAATATCAAGAGCCGTAGACCCCGGCGGACCATCTTGCTCGCATCGTCTGCGATCTCGGCGCATAGCAAAGGGACTGCACCCGCAAGGATTGCAGTCCCTGTATTCGCAACTTGGAAAAACCCGTATGTCTTAGCCGCGGCGCTTCCTCAGCAGGCCCAGACCGCCAAGGCCCAGCAGGGCGATGGTCGCAGGCTCCGGGATGGCGCCGATGATGTAGAAATTCTGGTTCGTGGGATGCAGGCCGAAGTTATAGGTGCCGGCCGGCATGAAATCCGTCGTGGCGTACACGCTCATCGGACGGTCGTTGTCGCCGCCGATGTACACATTCAGCCCTGTGTCAACGAACGTGCCGGGGGCCGCCCACGTGTGGACGATCAGATCGACCGCCTCCTGCTGCGACTCGAACACCACGACACTGCCGTCGGTCTTGTAGCTATCCGGAATTCGGTCATCAACCGCGATGGCGAGAATCGCCGGCTGGCCAATGGTTACGGCGTAGTTGACCATGATATTGGTCGTAGCCTTGTCCGTGTTGAACGTCGAAACGTACTCCGCCCCGATCAACTGCGCGGGGGTATTGACCCACGTATATGTGCGATCCGAATAGATGAGGTTACCGTCCATCAGACCACCGACCGGCATGGGAAGCGGGTCCGTGTCCTTGTCAAACACGCCGATGGGTGCACGATTGCCCGCGGTACCCCGCGTGCGGTCCACGTTGGTGATGAGTGCCGCCGACGCGACCTGACTCACACAGAGAGCCGCCAGGGCCACCAATAACGCTGTCTTTCTCATCATCTACCTTCCTTTCGCCCAGTAGCCGCCCAGGTGTCCACCACAATGCAGCCACCCTGCGGCATGCCAGATTCTTCACGGTTTCCGCTGTCCTTGCCCACAGTACCCAGACACTGCGCCCGGATACCGAGTACAGCCAATTCCATACTTTACTAGTTTTACCATATTACCCATATTCACGTCAATATTTTTTTTGGCCAGCCACCAAAAAAATTTGTGCAGTGCAGAATTATTGGAAAAACCACGTTATTGGGGGCTCCAGACCCGGTACTAAAGAGGCCTTGCCGGGCCCGACGATGCCGATTTCGCCGTTTTGTCCTGGTTTTCTACGCCCGCAACCAGCGTTTTGCGCCGTTTCGCAGGCCGTTACCCGCAAAATCCAGGGTTGAGCCGGCCCCGGCCAACTGCTACATTGGCCTTCACCCACGGCTGAAACGGCCGGGGCGTCCCAAATGGCGGCGAGATCGCCGTCCGGGGCTTGTGTGCTCATGGGGAGGTCTGTGTCAGTGGCGGCAGAAAGGCCCCAAGCGGACTGGCGGCAGTTGCCGGAGTCAGAATTGCTGGAGATGAGAATCCGCGACCTGGGTCTGCGCATCGAAGGATCGGCCCTGCAGGGCATGATCGAGCGGCTCTACCAGGAGCTTGCGGCCAATGGATTGGCCTTCCGGCCCCCCTGCTACCTGGCCGACGAATGGCTCTGCCCCGACAAGGTGCCTATTATCGGAATCCCCTTCTACCTGGCGGACCGACGGCTCAAGCGCCTTGAGCAGAAGATCATGTATGAGGTCGAGGGCGGGACCGAGCGCCGCTGCATGCAACTGCTCCGCCACGAATGCGGCCACGCCATCAACTACGCCTATGAGTTCTTCAAGCGGAGCCGCTGGCGGCAGTTGTTCGGGCGCTTCTCCCAGCGATACTCCGACAACTATGCGTACCGGCCTTATTCCCGGCGTTTTGTCTCGCACCTGACCGACCATTACGCACAATCCCACCCCGATGAAGACTTCGCCGAGACGTTCGCCGTCTGGCTGACCCCCGGCAGCGCCTGGCGGGAGAAGTACCGGACCTGGCCGGTCATCAAGAAGTTGCGCTACGTGGATCGAGCCATGTCGAAGATCGGGGATTCTCCACCCAAGGTCATCGCGACCGAGCGCCATGTTCCCTGGTCCGCCGCCCGCATGACGTCGACGCTAGGGTCGTTCTACGAGCGGCGGCAACGGGTTCTCGGCACGGAATTTCGCGGATACTATGACGATAGCCTGCGAGAATTGTTTTCTCGCCGTCCCGATGAGCCGAATGTCTGTAAGGCCGCGCACCTGCTGCGGGAGAATCGACGTCTGATCGTAGACAATGTAACGCGCTGGACGGGGCATCGGAAATACGACATTCATCAGTGGGTCAACCGGCTGGCGGCCAGATGCAATGAGATGCGGCTGTACGGTGCGCCCGACAAAGCAGAGAGCATCGTCGGACTGACGGCGCTGCTGACGGCCCTGGCCAGCAACACGTACCCGGAAACTCGAAGGCCCTGACAATGAAAAAGTCTCTGGATATCATCCTTCTGGTCGATGAGGCAACGATCCCGCCGGACGATCCGCACATGCTGGAGTCGCCGGACACACCGACCACGGAGTTTCACGTCGCCGATACGCTGCGGGATCTGGGCCATCGCGTGCGGGTGCTCGGGGCTGGCGGCAACGTCGCGGCGATGGCCGAGGGCCTTACGCGGGAGCCCCCGAACCTCGTTTTCAATCTCACCGAACACATCGAAGGCAACCGGCTGATGGACAAGAATATCGCCGCCCTGCTGGAGATGACGGGAATCCCCTTTACGGGGGCCGGGCCGTTGGGACTGCTGCTATGCCGTGACAAACGGCTGTGCAAGCAGTTACTGCGGGCTCACAGAATCCGCGTTCCGGGATTCGCCTCGTTCCCCGTGGGCAAGCGGTTTCGTCCGCCGGGTGGATTGGTCTATCCCCTGGTGGTCAAGCCCGCCTATGAGGACGGGTCCGAGGGCATCTCGAACGCGTCGCTCGTGGCCAACCCCAGGGCCCTGGCCGAGCGGGTGCAGTGGGTCCACGAATCCTTCGCCCAGCCCGTGATCGCCGAGGAATACGTCGAGGGACGCGAACTGTATGTTGCCGTCCTCGGAAACACCCGGCTGCACGTGTTGCCGGCGCGGGAGTGCCTGTTCGGTTCGGATGACAAAGGGCCGACCATGGCCACGTTTCGCGTCAAGCACAATGAGAAGTACCGTCGCAAGTGGAGCATACAGTTCGGATTCGCCGAGGACCTCGACGAGGCGACGCTCCACCGGATCCAGCGAGTTTGCAAACGGGCATACCGCGCGATGCAGTTGCGAGACTACGGGCGGATCGACCTGCGGTTGGCGCCCGACGGTCGTTTGGTGGTGCTGGAGGTCAATCCCAATCCGGACATTGCCTACGGCGAGGAGGTCGCCGAAGCCGCCGAAAAAGGCGGAATCGGATATGAGGAGTTGCTGCGGCGCATCGTCCGGATGGCTCTGAAACGCTATCCGTAACATGACATAGTCACCCTGCGGCGGCCCAATCACGCATGGGAGGCGCCGAGGATCGTTCCGCCGGCTATGATCTGCCCCTGTGTATTGTAGAGGACAAGCCTCTGTCCCGGACACGGCGCAAAGCACGGGCTGTCAAAACAGACGGCGAAACCGTCCGGCCCGGCGGTCTCGATGATGCACGGTTGCGGTTCCCCGTAGGAACGGACCTTGCCAAGTACGCGGGCTTGCGCTACGTACCGGCTGTGAATAAGGATGTTCGGCTCGCCGGCGGTGATACGCTCGAACGACACTTCCGTGCGGGTCCCAAGGGCGACGGTGTTGCGGTGCGGATCGATCCGTCCTACATAAAGCGGCTTGCCGCCCGCGAAACCCAACCCCTTGCGCTGTCCCAGCGTGTAGTTCGAAATGCCCCGGTGCTCCCCGATGCGGTTGCCCGCCATGTCGGTCAGATCACCGCACCGGTCAGCCTGCTCGGCCGACAGCGCCATGCGATAGTCCCCCTGTCCGGCGAAACACAGTTCCATGCTCTCGGACTTCTCGGCCACATCCAGCTTGATCTGGCGCGCCATCGAGCGCACTTCGTCCTTGGTCCGGTCTCCCAGCGGCAGACTCAGTTGCGAGAGCCTTGCGGCCGCAATCCCATAGAGGAAGTAACTCTGGTCCTTGGCCCGGTTCGCCCCTCGCGCCAAGCGCGGCCCATCAGGACTGTCCACGACTCGTGCATAGTGCCCGGTTGCCAGGCGGCTGACGCCGAACACCCTCTCAATAAGGTCCCAGACCCGCGAGAACTTCAGCCGCGTATTGCAGTCCACACAGGGATTCGGCGTGCGTCCTTCCGCGTAGTCCTGGCGGAAACGCTCTATGACAAGGCGCCGGAAGGACTGCGTCACGTCGACGAAGTAGTGTGGAATACCCAGTTGACGGCAGACGAAGGCGGCATCGGCCCCGCAGCATCCGGCGACTGGGCCTTCACACGAGACAGGGACTTTCATCGTGACCCCGACGACCTCAAGACCCGACTGCCTCAGTAGATGCGCCGCCATGCTGGAGTCCACGCCGCCGCTCATCAACACCGCGATGCGACGCTGCGGCGGGGCCGCCGGAACATACGCATCCAGGCTCGGGGGCATCAGAATGACCGAATCCTGCATGGCAAGTCTCCGGCGTGCTTACGCAAAAAGGCTGGTGCTCAGGTATCTCTCGGCCGTGTCACAGATAATGACGACAATGAGTTTGCCGGCGTTTTCCTTCTTGCGGCCGACTTTCAGCGCCGCGGCCACGGCGGCCCCGGAGGAGATCCCGGCCAGGATACCCTCCTGCCTGGCAAGACGTTTGGCCGTGTCGAACGCCTCATTGTTGGCAATCTGGACCACTTCGTCGATCAGGTCCATCCGCAGAACATCCGGCACGAACCCCGCCCCGATACCCTGGATCATGTGCGGGCCCGGCCGGCCTCCCGACAGGACCGCAGAGTCAGCGGGCTCAAC
>DSDB01000517.1 GCA_011057845.1 Phycisphaerales bacterium
CTGGGCTATCAGGGCGACGACCGGGCGTACCTGTGGCTGAGCGATTCGCGGACGAACTGGCAGACGGTGGTCATGGAGGGCAAGACGCCGCCGGCGGTGACGGGATGCGGGCTGAGGGTTCCGGGTCTGGCGGATGGGGCCTACCGTGTGACCTGGTGGGATACCCAGGCGGGCAAGGTCGTCGAGACCGCGCAGGCCCAGAGCAAGGGCGGATCATTCGGCGTCGCCGTGCCGGCCTTCGCGGCGGATATCGCGTGCAGGATCGAACATTGATCAGGAGACAAGAGACTGTGGATAAGGAACTGGGCAGGCTTCTGGGGACCCGTTTCAACTGCGAATGCGGCCGGCAACACGAACTGCCGGTTCGCGAGTTCGTGTACGAGGCCGGCGCGATTGAGGCGCTGGGCCCGCTGATTGAACGCTGCACCGGCGGCGTCCGTCGAGTGGCCGTGGTCGCCGACACGCGAACCCAGGCCGTCGGCGGGGCTGCCGTCGGCGACATGCTGGCCGACGCCGGATACGACGTCGAGAGCATCCTGATAGCGGACGTGCACGACAAGTCGCCCAAATGCGATGACGAGACCTTCCAGACGCTCCGCCGCGCCATCGGGTCGCGCAAACCCCATCTGGTCGTGGCCGTCGGCAGCGGCGTGGTCAACGACCTGTCCAAGTGGGTCAGCTTCGACCTGGGGCTGCCCTATATGGTTGTCGCCACGGCGGCCTCGATGAACGGTTATTCGGCCGCCAACGTGGCCCCGACGGTCGAGGGCGTCAAGACGCTGATCGAGGCCCGCCCGCCGCTGGCGGTGCTGGCCCGGCCGACCCTCATCGCCGCGGCCCCGGCGGAGATGACGGCGGCGGGTTTCGGGGACACCATCGCCAAGTTCTTCAGCCGGGCCGACTGGGTGACCAATACGCTGCTATTGGACGAATACTACTGCCCGTTCTGTGCGTGCCTGATCGAGCGGTTCGAGCATCTGTTCCTGACCCGCCCGGCGGACATCGCCGAAGGCAAGGCCGAGGCCATCGATGGGCTGTTCGAGGCCCTGTTCTGGGCAGGCGTCGCCATGACGCTGGTCGGAACCAGCGCCCCGGCCAGCGGCGGCGAGCACCTGCTGAGCCATACCCTCGACATGGTCGCCGACACCAGGGGCTGGGGGCATGACTTGCACGGCCGACAGGTCGGCCTGGGGACCCTGCTGGCGGCGGCCCTCTACGATCGGCTCCTGAGCATCGAGCGCCCGACGGTCGCCGAGCCCCCCGCCCAGATCGACCGCCCCTGGTGGGCCAACGAGCGCATCGCCGACGCCGTGGCCGCACAGTATCAGGCCAAGCAGCCGGTCTATCGCCTGGCCGCCGAGAGAATCCGCGACGGGCGATTCTGGGAGTCGCTTCGCGGGTGCATCGGCCCCATCGTGATAGCGCCGGGACGAATCCGGCAGTGGCTCACGGACGTCGGCGGGGCCGCCCGGGCGGCCGATGTGGGACGAACGCCCGACGAATTCCGGCAGGCGATCCTCCATGCCCACGAGATGCGAAAGCGATTCTCCATCATAGATTTCGCCTGGCTGGTCGGCATCCTGCCGGGGGCCGTCGACGAAATCGTCGAGCAGTGGTTTGTATGACACGAAGGGATGGGAGGGGTCCGTTCCAAGGGCGTAATGTGTCCTGTCTGCGCACGCACGCACGCGGGCCACGACTCTGTCATGCCCGCGCAGGCAGGCATCCAGTACGATTCGCGGCCGCCGGCGTTCCTGGCCCTGCCTCCGCACCGGACCCAATCGCCACCGTCATCGCCATCGAATGCGTGTCCCAGCCCTGGTAATCACGGCCAAACCAGCTTCCACGCAGCCGGATTTCCCGAAAAAAAACCTGGCGGCGAAATGAAATACTGTAAGTTATTTATAAATAAGCACTTACAATCAGCATGGTCCTTTTTCGCTTGGGTTCAGCAAGACACCTCTGCTATAATACGAGCATGGCAGGCGAACGACACATGGACAACTCTGGCTTCCAGGTGGGTGATGGCACGGTTCTACTACGAAACCTGGGTCCTTTTCACGATTAACAAGAGGCTAATCCTCCGATTGAACGTCCCTGCGCCGAAGTCGGGCCGTGACACCAACTCATTCAATGCAAGGCTAATTCAAGGGATGGACCTCCGGAGCGTCCGGCTTGAGCAGGCGCACATCATAAAGCCCTCCGGCAAGCCCGCGTCTTGCGGCGAACCGGACTGTGAGTCGATCGGCACCAGCGGCTTGAAGTATCTCGAACGGAATCGGATAGCGTTTCTCAACGAAGCCATTCGGTTTTTCGCCGGTTAGCCTCTGCGTGGCGACCACTGTCCCATTCACTAAGATGTCGAATTCCCGGCCACGATCATCGCCGGAATACGTGACGGCCAGAATGACCTCCTCAGCGCCTCGCGGGTCGAGGGTGTACTGAATCCAGGAGCCGTGACGCCAGCGCCGACCGTTGTGAATGCCCGATTCCATGCGTTCGCCCTGGAGGTCGTGTTCCACCTCGGGCTGTTGCTCGCCCACGGCGACCGAGTCGAGGGTCGCGGCTTCGCGGGCTGCGCGGGCCCGCTCTTCAGAGGCGAGTTTCTCCTTCTTCGCCGCAATCCGTTCGGCATTTGTGAGCTGCCAGTACATCTGATAGCGCCGTTCGTGCAGTCTGAAGAACGGCATCAGGGGCAAGCCCTCGGGTTCGGCCGGCTCGATCACATCCATGATACGGAAGTGCAGGGGCCCGGCGGAAGGATCGGGGACCACATGTGTGACTACCTCCTCTTCCGTCACGAGCAGGGCCGGAACCTTGTCGAGCGGAACCATCGGACCGTGTGCCACATGCGCCATGCGGCCGTCATCGGCAAACAGACCGTTCATATTGTCGGTACCGTCGGGTTTTGCCAGCACGATCGGGCCATACAGAATGGCCACCCAATCGGAACCGTCGGGCAGACGCTCCACGTGCGTGTGCATGGGAAGCTCCACGTCAATCGTATCGCCGTCTTTCCATTCCCTTCGAATCGCAGCGTAGGAAGATGGGGTCGAATCGACGCCCATGGATTGACCGTTCACCTTGACCGCGAAATTGCCTGCCTTGACCCAAGCTGGATGGCGGATATTCAACGTGAAGGTGGTCGGCTTCTCCAATTGCAGATGAAGCTGCGTACTCGCCTCATCCGGGAATCTCGTTTCCTGTTTCAGAGTCATTCCATCATCGGGCGCCGAGAGTTTCGAGGGGATAAAGAGGTTCACATACAAGCCGTCCCGGGCTCGGGCGTAGATGAACTCACCGTATCGTCCGGGATTCTCCATGCCCGTACCCACGCAACACCAGAAGGCCTGCTCGGGCTGGGAATACACCCGGTAGTGGTCCGGGCGGATCGAGGTGAAATAAACGTACCCGGGCCTCTCCGGATGGATGGAGGCCAGGATATGATTGTACAGGGCACGCTCGTAATAGTCGGCATAGGCGGCCTTGGGTTCCGCCGTAAAGAGTTGCTGCGTAAGCCTGAGCATGTTGTAGGTATTGCAGGTCTCGGGGCCCTCCCGATGGGCGACCACACCGCTGAAATCATTGGGATTATTGAAATGCTCACTGACGCTGTTGCCGCCCAAAACCAGGCTGCGGTGCTGTGTGACGGTTTTCCAGAAGAACTCCGCCCCGGCGTGCAATGTTCCATCCTGGGCCAGGGCCGCAATACGCTCCATGCCGATAATCTTGGGAATCTGGGTGTTGGCGTGCAGGCCGGTAAGGCGGTCCTGGTGATTCTCCAGGGGTTCGAAGACGGCCCGATGGTTAAAGCGTTTGGCCAGTTCGATGTATTTCTTGTTTCCAGTGATCGTGTAGATGTCAGCCAGCACTTCATTCATGCCGCCGTATTCCGTGGCGAGCATTCGCTGCATCTGTTCATCGCTCAGGCCGGACGTCAACGCTTGGCACCAGTCTCCATAGCGAATCAGCAAATCCAGCGCCTTTTCATGGCCTGCGTGGAGGTAGGCATCCCGAAGCCCGGCATACATCTTGTGGAGGTTATACCAGGGGGCCCACTTACTCCGCATGAGTTCGACACGGCCCTCTGCAACACGGCTCCAATAATCACGGCTGCCCGGAATGCCCCCGAGGTAACCGTTGCCGTTGGCCTCCTGGATTTGTGTGAGTTCGTCAATCATGTAGTCGAGACGACGACGGAACTGGCCATCCGGATCGTTACCCGAGTCTATCATCAGCGAAATCGCCGAAAGATAGTGTCCGGCGGTGTGTCCGTCGAGTCCGCCGCTCTCCCAGTTGCCGTAAGGCCGCGCCTTGGGCAGCATCCCCGCCTCACGACGAAACGGCGCGAGCAATCGGTCGGGATCATGGGCCAGGAGATACTGACGATTCGTCTTGACCGCCTGGGAAAAAGGGCTCTCAAGCAGCCGGACATCTCTCAACGGGAAAAGCTGGACCGGCTCTTTGGGGGCCTCCGCGTTCCCGTAGACTCCTTCTTCAGTCCGCGTAATGGGTTTGATCGTGCCGTCATCATCCATGAAGACGGCAGGATCGATGTCCGCGTTAGGCCGACGCGAGTCCGTGGTCATTGCGTCAGTAATGAGCGGGGTCCCACGGGCATCTTTGAATGGACCGAGTGGATTATCACCCATGGCCACTCCGATGCAGTGTTCATTGTTGTTATTGCGGCGCAACGTGGTGTAGAAATAGTATTGGCCGCCCTTTTCGATCATATGGGCAGCCCAGGCAACATTGGCCCGGGCGAATTTGAACTCCTCCGGCCGCATAATGGGTCCGTGCGGCGTCCAGGTCTTCATGTCTTTCGTGGAATAGCATCGCCAGTCCGGCATGGTGAAGAACTGACCGACTTTCGCGTTGTCGTGGCCCACGTAGACATAGACCGTATCGCCAACGACCATAGCCGCGGGATCGGCCGTGAAGACGTCGCGAAAGACGGGATTGCCTCCGGGATTGGCTCCAACGCACTGACCGGCCACTGCCGCCAGCGTAATGAACGCGATGATTTGAATGTCTCTGCCTGTATTCATCTTGCCGATTCTCCAGTGAATTATGCCGTCGTTCTGTTTTAACGGGTTTCTCTATGATTCACCGGTGGAAATCGCCCGGTGGGAGATGAAAAATACGGAAAAAAATGTGGAGCGTACCCGTACCCCGGACGAATCCTCCCTGTCGTGCTCAAATTGCATTCACCAATCCGCCGCGTCCCTTTCGTCAAGATGTTCTACGGCAAATTCCCAGGTAATCCCCCGGCTCTGTCGGGGGACTGAAATTTCGTCGGCGAACATTTCTGGGCCCGTGGGGACTTCGTATCGACGGTTGGGCGAGACGAGAAGGTCATTCGCGAGTACATCCAGCGACAAGAACAAGAGGATCGACGGATCGATCCGTTGACGATGTTCGGTGCCATCGTGGAGGGCAGGGCTGGGCCGGAACAGGGGGATTGCCGGCGGGCGGCCACGGGGGGCGGGGTGATGCATAATCACGCGTGGCCAATCGCAATCGTACCACGGGCCGCCCCTACGAGGGGCGGGGTGATGGCGGCGGCGGAATAGTCCCGTGCGAAGCGAACGGGAGGCCCGTGGCGCGGGGTTAGAAGCTGTAGCGCAGGGCGGCGTAGAGGTTGGTGTTGTTCTCGAATTGGCCGAAGAAGGTGTCGCGGTGGTCGCCGAAGAAGACGTTGGCGCCGAGTTCGACGGCGAGATTATCGGTGATCTTGTAGTTGGCGTTCGGCCGCATGTAGCAGTCCGAATCGCTCATCCCGATGTAGGTGAAGACGCCGACGCGGAGATTCTGGTTCATCAGCAGCCTGGTCAGGCGGACGGTGGCGAGCTGACGGAACTCATCGCGGGTCGGGCCGAACGGGGCCGCCCGGCGGTAGCGGTCGTAGTTCATCATCTGCTCGACGTAGTATTGCAGGCCGAGCGTCAGATCGCGGCCGATCTCCTGCGTGTAGCCGACGAGGTACCGCATCTCGGAGTGGTTGATGGTGGGCGTGTGGCCGGAGCGGTTGTCCTCGGAGTCGTAGTAGCCGACCTCGACATTGCCGATGCCCCTGGCCACCGGGCCGCGGATGCTCGCGCCGTAGACGTCCAGGTCCGGGTAGATGGCCTGGGTCATCAGGGGAACCACGCCGCCGGGGCTCTTCCAGTAGCCCCAATAGCCGTAGACGGCCAGCTCGTAGTTGTTGACGGTCTGGTAGATCCGCATGGCGTACTCGGCGTCGCGGCCCCAGCGGTTGGGGCGGTTCGTGTGGATGATGGCGTCCTGGCCGGCGAAGCGGCCGAGCATCGGGTTGTAATACGACACGCGGCGGCCGGTGATGCCGCGGTCCGGGTCGAACTGCGGAATGTACACGAAATCGACGTTGGCCACGTCGTGGAAGAAACTGGTTTTGACGGCGTCGGAGGGGGCCTTGAGATACTCCACATCGCGGCCGATGAAGAAGGACACCCAGTCCTTGGGGAACAGATCGTTGATGAAGAGCAGGTCGCCCGTGCCCCAGGTCAGGGGCTGACGGCCGATCTTGAGGTCCATGAAGTCCAGTGGGCGCAGGAAGACGTTGGCCTCGCGCAGGTCGAAGTCGGCCTGCTCCTCGACGAGATCGCCGATGACATCGCCCTTGACCCGCAGATCGCCCCAGTCGAGATAGGAGTCCAGGCCAAGCTGCAAGCGGGTCTCCATCACGGACATGTC
>DSDB01000113.1 GCA_011057845.1 Phycisphaerales bacterium
AGGTAGCCGCTCGGCGTCAGGCACTGCGAAGCCGGCAGGCAGCAGGCAGCGGTAGGCAATAAACAGCCAGAAGAGCAGGCCCGTTGCTTGGCCCTCAATAGCGTTGCACACCTATGACGCCGACCGCACATTCTCAGTCGTACAGAGAACGCGCCCGACGTTTTCAAAAAAAATCCCGCCCCCGATTTGCACCCCGCCGAATCTATCGTATCCTTTACTCAGAAGGGCAAAACACGGCAGTCAGCGTAGCACAGAAAAGCCATAATACTCCTTCCTTTGCCCGAGGAGGCAAGCGTACCGACTAGACAATATTCGGGGGGTCGCTTGTCTCCTTTTTTATTTTTTAACTTCTACCACGAAGACACCAAGGCACAAAGGAAAGTAAAAAGGCAGAAGTAACAAGGCAAAAGGGATGCACAGGCGTTACCTGTTACTTTTTACCTTTTACTTTTTGCTTCTACCTTACAAGGGCTTCGTGTCTTTGTGGCTTGGTGGTAATAGCTGTTTCCTTTTGTACTTTTTACTTGTTATTCTTGTCTTCCCCAGTCCTGCCCCAGCACCACCAGATCGCCCATATCCACCTTGCCATCGCCCGTCAGGTCCGCGCCATCGCAGTCGCCCGTATCCGAGCAGTCCTCCATTAACCACCGGCCGGCGAAATATGCCATATCCTCGAAGCTGACCCCATCCGGACACAGAAAATCCGCCGCCGGAATCTGCCATTGCAGCCGAGGATAATTCGTCCCCTCACAAATTGCCCAGGTATCACGGAAATTGAACCCCACAATCGCTGATTGAGTCTTCATCTGAGCCGTAGTCTTGCCGACGCCCACCGCGCTGACAGTCGTCCCCGACACCTCGACATCCCAGTAGTTTCTTCTATCCTCATCGTCAGGGTACCACAAAGTCGAGGATCCGCACAGACCTCCCACGGAGCTTGTCCCGAGCACTGGGCCGGCTGAATAGCAGTACCTCACTTTTGTGAAACGGCTCCCTCCCGCGAGTCCGCCGACTTGGTAGACCCCGCTGGAGGCCGCGGTTGCATAGCAGGAATCGATCACGCTATGTGACACCGACCCTATAAGGCCGCCGACACTTGCATACCCGTCTACTGTGCCTGATGCGCAACACAATGTGATAGTGCCGGAAGAGAGGCCGCCTATCAGCCCACCGACACTGGTGGTTCCACGTACACTGTTTGCGGCCTGACATGACATGATGGCAGCGCCGCCGGCTCCCACCAGGCCGCCGACTGCGGTCGTTCCAGTGACCGTACCCGTTGCGTGGCACGACGCGATGGCGCCGCCGGCATACCCCACCAGTCCGCCAACAGAGTTGGCTCCCGTGACCGTGCCGATCACGTGACACGAGGTTATGACGCGGCTATTGCTCCCGGCCAGCCCACCCACGCTTTCGCCCGTACCGGCCACCGAGCCCGTTACGTAGCAGGAGTCAATAGTCCCGGAGTTGACTCCGACCAGGCCGCCGACCAGACTATGACCCTGTACATTCACGTCAACTACACCCAGGTTGGCGATACGCCCCATGAGGCCCACCCGGCCAAACAGGCCGGTTTGGTCACGATCACTGGTCCCGTTGATGACGGCATTGCGAATCCTGTGGCCGCGCCCGTCAAGGACGCCCGTGAATCCAATAGTGGCGTGCCCCACCGGCGTCAGGGCAAGGCCCGACAGGTCGAGGTCCGACGTCAGGACAAAGAACTTGTTCCAGTCCCACGCGGTCATCATCAGGTTCTGCCAGTCAACGGGCGCGTCAATGATATATGGCTGGGTGTGCGTTCCACTTCCGCCGGAGTACGTCCCCCAAGGCTGGAATCGCAATTCCGGATAGCTATTGCCTTTGCGCATCCCCCACGTTCCAATGAAATCCCATCCTGCATCGGTGAAGGTGGAGGGCATCTTCATCTCGGCGGTGGTCTTGCCCGTGCCGCCGGCGCCGGAGGCCTGGCCGCTGGCCTCGACATCCCAGAAGGATGATTCCACGGACCCCGCTACAGGCGCGGCATCGGTATAGCCTACGAGGCCGCCGACACAGTCGTTTCCATTGACGAGACCGGCCGCGTAGCAGAAGGAGATCGAGCCGCTGTTGCGCCCGGCCAACCCGCCGACGTAGAGAACGCCGTTCGTCGCGGCCGTCGAGTGGCAGGCCGTGATCGCACCTTCCCAGTTGTACCCTACCAGACCGCCGACAAACAGACTGCCGCCGACCGACCCCGTCGTGTAACAGGACCGGATCGTGCCCTCACAGTTCAGCCCCGCCAGAACGCCGGAACAGATTCGCCCTTGTACATCCGCGTTCACCACTCCCAGATTCTCAATCCGCCCGCCGAATCCGACAATACCGAACAGGCCCACGCAGTCGCTGTCCGGCCGACCGATCCTGGCGTTGCTGATCGTATGGCCCCGTCCGTCAAATACTCCGGTAAAGGCGGTCGTGACGTTGCCTATGGGTTCAAGCGACCCGCCGGCCACCTCAAGAGGCGACAGAAGAACGAAAAACGCATCCCAGTCGTCCGGCGTAACGGTCAACTCTCGCCAGTCGGCGATAGCCCGGATAATGAACGGGTCCGCCTGCGTCCCGCTGCCGCCGGAGTACGTCCCGCCGCTCTGCCACTGCAATCTCGGGTATGTGTTGCCCTCGACAATGGCCCAGGTTTCCTCGAAATCCCACCCGGCCGCTGTGAATGTCGCTAAACTCTTCATCTGGGCCGTCGTCTTGCCGGTTCCCCCGTAGCTGGACTTCAATCCGCTGGCTTGTGTATCCCAGAGACACGACGACACGGGGCCGTCGTATCCCGCGTATCCCACGAGTCCGCCGACGTTGCCAACTGATCCAACAACCGGCGCCGTGGAATAACAGAAGCTGATGACACCGGAACCATTGGCTCCCACCAACCCCCCGACATATTGGACTCCACGGACGGTGCCCTTCGCATAGCAGGAAATGATCTCGCCGCCCTCTCCCCACGGCCCCGGGGACATCAAACCGGCAAGGGGTGCTGCGCCCTGCCACGCGCGGTAATTATCCCCCGCCAGCCCACC
This sequence comes from Phycisphaerales bacterium, assembly GCA_011057845.1. Lineage (GTDB taxonomy): Bacteria > Planctomycetota > Phycisphaerae > Sedimentisphaerales > Anaerobacaceae > UBA2266. Next base: position 3,063 of record DSDB01000113.1, read on the forward strand.
CACATAGCGGTATCCGATCACATTGCCGGTCGCGTAACAGGATTCAACCCAACCGGACTCATTGTAACCGACCAACCCGCCGGCATAATCGTTCACGCCGCGGATGTCCCCGCTTGCCCGGCAGAACGTGAGCGTGCCGGCCTTGTTGTATCCCGCCAAGCCGCCGACATATCGTATCGCGATCACGTCGGTCGTCGCGGAGCAGGAGGTGATCGTGCCGGAGTCATTGTAGCCAGCGAGCCCGCCGACATAATCGCCCGATCCGTCGGCCCATGTATACCCGGGCACCCCTCCGACATAATCGCCCAATCCGTCGGCCCATATGGACACCGTTCCCGCCGCCCGGCAGAACGCAATCGCACCCAACTTATTGTACCCCGTCAGCCCGCCGGCATAGCCGGCTCGCGCAACCACGGCGGTCGTTGTATGGCAGAGAGTGATCGGACCTGAATCGTTGTATCCTGTCAGACCCCCGACATACCGGCCCAGAGCGCCCACCGTCCCCGTAACAGAGCAAGCGGTGATGGCGCCTCCTTCATTGTGCCCGACCAAGCCGCCCACACGCTCCCCGCCCTGTACATTGACATCGACCACATGCAGGTTCTCGATCCGGCCGGCGGGTCCGACATATCCGAACAGGCCCGTATAATCTCCGGACGGGCGGTCGATGACGGCGTTGTTGATGGTGTGCCCCTGACCATCGAATGTACCCGTGAATCCTGTCAAGCGATTGCCCACGGGCGCCGGTACAACGCCTCCCAGGTCTACATCAGCTACCAGAATAAAGTGCTTGTCCCAGTTCCATGGCTTGGCCGACAGTTCCAGCCAATCGTCCGGCGTCGCGATCTTGTAAGGGTCCTCCTGTGTGCCGCTTCCACCGCCGCCGTATGTCGGCCAGTTCAGGCGCGGATAGTCCATCCCATCGTCAATCGACCAGACGTTCAGAATATCCCATCCCGCCTGCACGAAAGTCGCCCGATCCTTCATCTCAACGGTTGTCTTGCCCATCCCCATCGCGCTGACAGGCGTCTGCGAGGTCTGCGTATCCCAGAAGTTGCCCGTATCCTCATATTCCCAGCCGGTTGCCGCGTGCCCGCACAGGCCTCCTGCGGACGCCAAGCCCGTGGGCGTGCCCGTCGAATAGCAGCGAATCACCTTGCTCGCATCGTTGTACCCTACCAGCCCGCCCACGTACTGCTCTCCGTTGACGGGTCCCTCCGCATAACAGTCGACAACGTGGCCGCTGCAGACACCTACCAGTCCTCCCACGTAGCGGACGCCCGTTACGGATACTGCAGCGTAACAGAACTTGATGGTCCGGTGTGAGACGTGCTCATACCCGACCAACCCGCCGACGAATTGCCGTCCGCGGACCTCTCCCGTGGCATAACAGGCAATGGCCGTACCGCCCTGATTATACCCAACAAGGCCACCCACGTAGTCGCGTCCCACGATATTCGCGTCCGCCACGCCCAGCCTTTTGATCTGAGCGCCCGAACGCATGTATCCAAACACGCCCACGTAATCGCTATCCGGGCGGCTGATGTGGACGTTGCGAATCGTATGGCCCTGCCCGTCGAAGACGCCGCCAAACGGATCGCCGGCCTCACCGATAGGCGCCACGGATACCCCATCCAGGTCGAGGTCCGCTGTCAGAATGAAATACACCTCGCGGTCCAACCACCCGGCAGCGAACCGCTGCCAGTCCTGGACCGTGCTGATCCGATAGGGATCGAATCCCGTCCCCGATCCGCCGCTGTAAGGGGCTGCGTGAGCCGCCGGGGCCAGTAATGCCGCCCAGACGACCAGCCACTTGCTCATCCGAATCCCTGCCGGCCTCATATCGGACCTCCCGCGATGCGAGAAAAAGGAGCCTCGACAAAAGCAGTCCCGCAGGCAGGCTTAGAGGAAAGATATGAAAAAATGGCCCAGCTTATGATGACACGTCTTGCACGATAATATGTATCGAGCCTGCTGCGCTCACCAGATTTTGGTGGTATTATACGGCACTTCCGCCCTCGTGTCAACCCCTTGGACCCAATTCTTTCGCCTTTCCCCCCGGCGCCGCAAAAACCCAATCCGTGCAAATCCGTGCTAATCCGGGTTACTGCTCACAACGGCCCGCCAGAGGCATCGAGACCGTTACCGTCGTTCCCATCCCCGGCTCGCTGTCGATTGTCATGCCGCAGCCGTTGATTTGCAGGAACCGCCGGGCGAAGGCCAGCCCCATGCCGCGTTTGCGCCCGGCCGCCTTCAGCGAAAAGAACGGCGTCGTCGCCTTCCGCACCGTCTCCGCATCCATCCCGCACCCATAGTCCGTTACCGTCACATACACCGTCGCCGTCGCCGCATCAAACTGCGCGCCAATCTCAACAACCATTTCACCGCTTGCGCTCGTCGCTTGTGCGCTTATGCTCTTGTGCTCCCGTGCTCCCATGTACGACTCCGCCGCATTGCTTATGATGTTCGCCATCGCCGACGCCACCTGTCCCGAATCCACCCACACGTCCGTCACAAAATCCTCCACCTGCGTTCGGATGGTGTATGGCGTATTGCGCAGGGGCCTGGGATCAGGGACCGCGGATCGGTCTTCTGACCCCTGAAGCCTTATGCTCTTATGCTCTTGTGCTCTTGTGCTCTCTAGTTTGTCCATCGCCAACTGCGACGCCTCCTCGATCAACTGCCGCGCGTCCGTCGCCCCCGGCCGCGGCGCCGGCGGCTGTGCGTAGGCCATCAACTGCTCGACAATCCCCGCCGCCTCCCGGCTGTTGGCCGCAATCTGCTCGAGCATCTCCCGCCGCCGCGGGTCCGCCTCATCCCGGCACAACAACTGCGCCCGCCCGGAAATCACCGCCAGCGGATTGTTCAACTCATGCGCCGCCCCCGCCGCCAGCTCCGTTATGACATCGAGCAGCCGTTCGTCGTCGGCCCGGCCGGCCTGCTCCGGGGCCAGCGACTCGGCCACGCCCGCCGAACCGGCGCCCGGCGACAGCGCCATGAAATGCTCCGCCAGCCGCCGCTCCCGGTCCCGCGTCATCGCCATCTCCAGCATCGCCGCCGCCACGGCCGCACTGGCCCGCATATCCGCCGCCATTGCCTCCGCATCGTCCGGGTAGTGCAACTCGAATACGACCGCCCCGACCGCCCGACCGCCGACCACCAGCGGCAGCAGCTGCGTCCCGTGCGGGTTGAACTCCACATCCAACTGCTCAAACAGCCAGTCCACCCGCCCATGCGCATTCGGCAGGGCCAGCCGCGCCGCGACATTCGGCACGACATCCCCGCCGGACGGACGCTCCACCAGCATCGGCCGGGCCGCTCCAAGTGCCTCCACCAGCAGCGCCTCCACCGCATCCGACGCCTCCTCCGGAACCAGATACACGCACACCGCCGCCGTCTGGAAGGCCTTCTGCCACCGGATCGCCAGTTTCTCGGCGATGTCCAGCGGCGTATCGGCCGCTCCAACACTCCTGATGAAATCCGCCAGGAACTCCGTCCGCCCCGTCGCCGTGTGCAGCGCCTCATTATCCCGCGACAACTGCCGCCGCGCCCCGCTCAGCCGGACGACCGCCTCGTGAGCGGCCACACAATACTCCGCCGCCGCGTTCGGCGAGTCAATCCCCAGCAACTCGGCCTTC
>DSDB01000385.1 GCA_011057845.1 Phycisphaerales bacterium
CCCCGGCCCAGACGCCGACAATGGCGACACCTGAACCCTCCGGGGTTCCCGCCGAGCCGAGTCAAACGACCCAACCGGCCCCGCCGCCGGCCGCGGCGCAGCCGACCCAACCAGCGGTCGCGCCTCCGGCAAGTCCCCCGGCTCCCAAGACCGGCAGACACCCCAACCAGCGGGCGACGATGCAGGATGTCGCCAGATTGCTTGCGGAAAGACACAAAGACGCACACCCGGGCCCGTCGGAGCCCGCGGAGACTCCGGGAGAAACCCAAGCGCCGCCGCAGGACCTTCAGGCGGCGATAGCCGAGCTGATGGCGGACCACACGGCTTCGGACGGGGCCGCGACGCCGCTGAATCCCGCCACCGTGGAGCCGAACACGGGCAACGGCCCCAAACCCACCGCCGCGACCATCGCGGCGACAACGGCCGAGCCGGTCGCCACGGCCGCCGGACCGAACACGACGCCCGCTGAACCCGCGGCACCGCCGGACGAGACGGCCCAGGAGATCGCACCGGACCCGGCCGCACCGGCTGTGCCCTCCGACCTCCAGGCCCTGATTGGCCGGCTTTTGGAGGAGCAGGCCGATTCTAGCACCGCCGAACCCGCGCCGACGCCGCCGTCCGATACACCGGCTGCTCCGCCGGCCGCCGGAAGGGGTGCTACGCCGCCGCCAAGCGGCGATGCGCCAAGAACGCGGCGGGACACGTCGGAGGCAAGTGTCCCAAGCGGCGACTGGACGCGCGGCGCCATCAGGCGGCAGACCGGCGGAACGATGGAACCCAACGAAACAAGAACTTCGCCGCAGAGGGTGGGCTACGGACCTCCGGAACTGCCGAACGCCGAAGACCAGTTGAAGATCACACTGCCCGAAACCATGACCATCGAGCAGTTGCTGCAGTTGGCCGGCGAGTACCTGCACCTCGACTACATGTATGAACCGCAGGACGTCAAGCAGCAGGTGACATTAAAGCTCCAGGGCAAGCTGCGCGGCGAACTCCAGGTCAAGGACCTCTACCCCTTCCTGGAGTCGGTCCTCAAGTTCAAGGGACTGGTCATGACGCGGGTGGGCAACGTCGTGACGGTCGTCCCGGTCGCCAAGCTCACGACGGTGGACCCGTCTCTGGTGGTCGAGGGCGACCAGGTCCGCTACGGCGACGTGGTGATCATGCGGGTCTTCACCCTCAAGCATATTGACACCGCCAGCGCCAAGACCCTGCTGACGACGATGCAGCTTGGCGCGTCCATCTCCGATATTCCAGAGAACCAGACCCTGATCGTGACGGGTTACGCCTATTTGATGCCGCGTATCGAACAGCTCCTGCAGATGATCGACAAGCCGGGGGCGCCGCGGGAGTTCCGCTTCCGCCAGTTGAAATACACGATGGCCAAGGCCCTGGCGCCGACGATCAAGAGCCTCGCCGAGCAGTTGGGCACGGTGACGGTGTCGGTGTCGGTTTCCGCCGGCGAGACGCCGGGACCTCCGGGCGAGACGGCGGCGGCGCGGCGGGTGCGGCTGGCGCGGGAGGCGGCGGCGCGCAGCGCGGCGGCCGCGGCCGGCGGCATGGCCGCCGCGGCCAGTCCGGATTCGGTGTACCTGGACGCCGACGAGCGGACGAACCGTATTTTGATGATCGGCGACGAGACGCAGCTCCAGATCGTCGAACAACTGATCGACACGCTGGACGTCTCGCAGGCGGACCTGCGAACGATGAAGACGTATAAAATCAACCACATCGACGCCAAGGAGGTCCGTAAGCTCCTGGGCGAACTCGGCGTGATCTCCGGCGCGGCCGCCGATACGAGCAGTCGGTACGGCTCCCGAACCGCCACCACGGCCGCCAGAACCACCGGCGGCATCGCTCCGCCGGCCACGCCCGGGGCGCCGCAACCGGTGGCGCCGAGTCCGCTGGCCACGAGCACCGAGGGCGGCAACGTCCTGGTGGAAGAGCCCCAGGTCGTGGTCCTGGAGGCGACCAACTCGCTGTTGGTCAACGCCACCGCCGAACAGCATGCGCAATTGCAGACCATTGTCAGCTATATCGACCAGATGGCCGACGCCGACGAAATCCCCTACAAAATCTACCCCCTGGAGAACCAGAAGCCATCCGACCTCGCGGGCGTCCTTGAGAAGCTCATCCAGGAGACGATCAAGGACAAGGAGGGCAAGGTCGAGCAGGTCATCAAGCGGCAGGACGAGGAGATCGTCATCGTTCCCGACGAGAACACGTTCTCTTTGATCGTCTACGCCAGCAGGAAAAACCAGGACTGGATCTCCGCCCTGATCAAACAGCTCGACAAGCGCCGCCCGCAGGTGCTGATCGACGTGACGCTGGTGGAAATATCCAAGAGCGAGGATTTCCACTACGATCTGAACGCCCTGAGCGCCTTGCCGGATATGGTGTCATGGAGCGGCAAAATCGCCGGCGCCCCCAAGTTCCCGGCCGCCGGTGGCGACCGCACGGGCTTCCTCGAGTTCTCCAGCAACAAGACGACGGGCGCATCGGGCTTTTACGGCGACCAGCATATCAACCTGCTACTCAGCGCCATGCACACGCGCAACTACGGCCGCGTCCTGGCCAAGCCCAAGATCCTCGTCAACGACAACGAGAAGGGCATGATCAAGACCACGGACACGACCTACGTGAAGAAGGTGTCGACCACGCCCCTGGGCACAGGCGGCTCCGCGGGCACGGACACCACGTTGATTCAAACAGGCGTCAGCTACGACCCTTACGACGCCGGTATCACGCTCGACATCACGCCCCACATCAGCGAGGGGGATCTGCTGAGGCTGGAGGTCGCCCTGACGCGGTCGGATTTCCTCGACACGGCCGACCCGGATAAGCCGCCGAATACAACCACCAGCGACGTGACCACCATCGTCACGGTCCCGGACGGAAGCACGATTATTCTCGGCGGTATGCTGAAGATGAACCAGAGCAAGGGCGGCGGCGGCGTGCCGGTGCTGATGGATGTTCCCGTGCTCGGCGGCCTGTTCCGCAACACGAAGAACTCGGACATCCAGAAGAAGCTCTACGTGTTCGTGCGGGCCGAGATCCTCCGGCCGGACGAGGCCTTGGCGGCCAACGACCTCAACAGGATCTCCGAGCGCAACCGCGCGGCCTTCGAGCGGGCCGAAACCGAATTCCAGAGCCACCAGGACTGGCCCGGGATCAAGCCCAAGCCCGTGGCCCCGGCCAAGGTCCTGGAGATCGACTGAGAACGCCGACCTTCCGGGCGACGTAGGATGACAAGAGTACCGATTCTTGAACGCGACGTTATAATAGAACAAGCGAATGAAGGAGTTACTGTTACAGACCGCGAAGCGGACGGGGCTGGTGGACGCCGATGAGCTTGCGCAATATCTCAGCGAAAGCGCCGGTCGGGGTCGGCTGGACGAGGTGCTGCTGAGCTGTCCGTATTTCACGGAAGACGCCGTGCTCAAGCTCTTTGCCGAGGCGCTGGGCTGGGAGTACCTGTCGGAAATCCCGGAAAAGCTCGTGCCCTCGGAATTCGTGGAGTCCGTGCCGGCGACCTACGCCCAGCACCACTACCTCATAGGAATTAAACGGGAGCAGGACAACGGCGACCTGGTCGTGGTGCTCTCCAAGCCGCTGGATGCGGACCTTCTGGACAACGTCTCAAAGATGACGGGCCTGCCGGTGCGGCCGGCGGTCTCGACCCGCACGGCCATCACGGCCGTGATTGATACGGCTTACGAGCAGCGCAGCACGGTCATCGAGGAGGTGGCCGAGGAACTGGATTCGCAGAACCTCGACCAGTTGGTGGATGAGGTCTCCACCTCGGACGACCTTCTCGACGTGGTCAATCGCCCGCCGGTGATACGGCTGGTCAACGACGTGCTGTTCCGCGCCCTGCAGATGCGGGCCAGCGATATCCACGCCCATCCCTACGAGACGAAGATTCAGATTCGCTACCGTATCGACGGCATTCTCTACGATGTGCTGAGCCTCAACCGCAACGTCCTTCCGCTGATCATCTCGCGTATCAAGGTGATGGCGGGCATGGACATCGCGGAGCGCCGGATGCCCCAAGACGGCCGGTGCAGTGTGCGCCTGGGCCAGCGCGAGGTGGACCTGCGCGTCAGCACCGTGCCGACCAGCTACGGCGAGCGGGCGGTCCTGCGTATCCTCGACAAGAGCACCGGCATCTTCACGCTGGACGAGTTGGGCATGATGGAGGACGATCTGAAAGTCTTCGATTCGCTGCTTCGGCGGGCCCACGGCGTCATCTTCGTGACCGGCCCGACCGGCAGCGGCAAGAGCACGACCCTGTACGCCAGTCTCAATCGGATCAACTCCTCCGAGAAAAACGTCATCACCATCGAGGACCCCATCGAGTATCAACTTGAGGGGATCAGTCAGATTCAGGTGGCCACCAAGAAGGGCATGACCTTCGCCACGGCCCTGCGGCATGTGCTGCGTCAGGATCCGGACGTGATCATGGTCGGCGAGGTCCGCGATATCGAGACGGCCCGCATGGCGATTCAATCGTCGTTGACGGGCCATTTGGTCTTCAGCACGCTGCACACCAACGACTCGGCCGGCGCCATCAGCCGACTGCTGGACCTGGGCGTCGAGCCCTATCTGGCCAGTTCATCGCTGATTGCGATCCTGGCCCAGCGGCTGGTGCGGCGGATATGTCCGGAGTGCCGCGAGGCTTATGAGCCGGCCCTGAACGAGCTGCGCGAACTGGGCCTGGAGCCGAAGACCGCCAGGAAGCACAACGGCGACGGCAAGTTTTACGTGGGCGCCGGCTGCGAGAAGTGCTTCCACACGGGCTACCGCGGCCGGACGGGCATCTACGAACTGCTGATGATCAGCGAGCAGATTCAGGACCAGATCTACAAACAGGAGACGGCCGGCGCCATCAAGCGGGCCGCCCTGGACACCGGGATGAAGACGCTGCGCATGGACGGCGCCCGCAAGGTGTTGGCCGGCGTGACGACGATCTCCGAAGTGCTGCGCGTCACCCAGGCCGACATCGTATAGAAACAACAACAGGCTATGCCAAGGTATCAATACATCGCGATGTCGACGAACGGCCGCAGGGTCAAGGGGACCATTGCGGCCGAGAGTCCTTACGCCGCGCGCCGACAACTCCGCGGCCGCGCCATCCATCCGACCGACATCACCGAGGTCGGCGCGAGTGCCGAGGGACGGCTGCGGCAGCTGCTGTCGGTCCTGCACAAGACCAGCCGAACGCAGATCATCGACTTCACCAAGCAGATGGCGACCATGCTCAATTCGGGCATCAAGCTGACCGAGGCGCTGTCGGTGCTGACGCTCCAGGTCGGCGACTCCAGGCTGCGCAACGCCATCGTCGACATCCGCGACCGGGTTATGACGGGCGAATCCTTCACCGACGCCCTGAAGGACTACGGCGATTTCTTCGACGTGATCTACATTGCCATGGTCCGCGTCGGCGAGGTCACCGGCACACTGGGCCAGAGCATGGCGACCATCGCGGGATTCATGGAGAAACGCGCCAAGGTCGAGTCGAAAATCATCACCGCCATGATCTATCCGATCATCCTGACGACGTTCATGCTGGGCGCCGTGCTGATCCTGACGATCAAGGTCATTCCGCCCATCGCCGAGCAGATCGAGCGGGCCGGTCAGGAACTGCCCGGCATCACACGGGCGTTGAAGGCCTTCGGCGACACCATGACCAGCCCGTGGCTGATCCTGGTCCTGGCCGCGTTCTTCGGATTCGTCGCGCTGGTCAAGTGGTTCCTGCGCACCAGCCGAGGCGCCTCGATACGCGACCGGGTGCTGTTGCGTCTGCCGGTGTTCGGCCCGCTGGTCAAGCAGCGCGTGGTGGCCCGCTTCGCCTCGACCCTATCGACGCTTCTGAGCAGCGGTCTGGCGATGGCCGAGTCGCTTCGCGTCGTGGCCGATACGACCGGCAACACGCTGATGAAACAGGCCGTGCAGAATGCACGCGAGCGGATTCTCGCCGGAGCGGACATCGCCACGCCCCTGCGTGACAGCGGCGTGATCGACCCTGCCATCGCGCACATGGTGGCCGTCGGCGAGAAGGCCGGCGAACTGGAGTCGATGCTCAAGAGCATCAGCGAGAACCTCGAGGCGTCGACGGATGTGGTTATCGAGCGGCTCAGCGCCGCGATCGAACCGTTGATTATTATTGTGATGGCGGCGGTGATCGGCGTGATCGCCTACGCCACACTGATCCCGATTATCCGCTTCTCAACATCGCAGTTCTGAGATTCACCCGCAAGGGGTTTATGTCCGGAAAAGGAGTCATTATGAAACACGGCGGAAAAGACAGACGCGGCTTTACGATTGTCGAAGTGATGGCGGTGGTCATCATCATCGGCCTGCTGGCGGCGATCGTCGTCAAGAACTTCGTGGGCCAGGTGGACAAGGCAAAGGTCAAGACCACCCAGGCCAGCCTCAAGTCGCTGGATGATCTGATCATGCAGTTCAAGATGGACACGGGGCGATACCCCACGGAGGATGAGGGTCTGCTGGCGTTGATGGAGCAGCCCGCGGATGTCCAGGAGTGGCCCGAGGGCGGCTATATCAAGTCGAGGAACCTGCCCAAGGACGCCTGGGGCAACGAGTTCTTGTACGTGCGCTACGCCGAGGACGCTCCA
>DSDB01000195.1 GCA_011057845.1 Phycisphaerales bacterium
ATGGAGAGGGCGGTGTTGCTCTGCGACGACGATGTCATCCGGTCGGAGCACCTGCCCCCCTCGCTCCAGATGATCAAGCGGGACGATGCGGGGGTCGCCAAACGCACGCTGACGGCGGTCATCGAAAACACGGAGAAGGAGTTGATCGTCGATGCCCTCAAGAAATGCTCCGGCAAGCAGCGCCAGGCGGCCAGGGAACTCGGCATTACCGAGCGCATCCTGGGCTACAAAATCAAGAAGTACGGCATCCATCCCAAGTACATCTGATCTCAACACAGCCTCTACGCTTTTGTGCGGTTTCGGCATGGACTCTACATTATTGTATGCAGTCTGCCTTCCTTGATATGGTGCGCTGAAAGGCCGTAAGTGCTTAATTTGAAATAGCTTACAGCAAATTCCAGCCCGAGGGGGCCACCCTGGCACGCCCTTTGCGAAATGTATGACTTGTCGCCGAACCCGGCAAGCGTGTGCGCCGTGGTGTGCCGGTGAGCATCCAGTATCTTGTTTGCCAAGGAGTTTGCGTAAGATGAGAAAGCTGAATGGGGTGTGGGTTGCGTGGGTGGTGATGCTGTCCGGTCTGGTCGGGACGGCGGGTGCGGCAGGTCCCATTGACTTTGAGGTGACGGCCGATTTCTTCGGCAAATACATCTGGCGCGGGCAGAACCTCAGCGATGACCCGGTGTTTCAGACCGGCGTCACGGCCGCTTACGGCAACTTCACGTTCGGCCTCTGGGGAAACATGGACACGACGACGATCAACGGCAACAGCGGCGATTTCTCCGAACTGGACTACTCCCTGGACTACTCGGCCCCGTTTCCAGGTCTGGAAGGCATCGGCTACTCGGTCGGTGTGATCTACTATGGCTTCCCCGGGACGAAGGTCCCGGACACGACCGAGTTGTACTGGGGTCTGAACTTCGATCTGCCCCTGAACCCGACCGTAACGGTCTATCACGATCTCGACGAGGCCGAAGGCTCCTACATCGCCTTTGGGGCCAGCCACAGTATCGAGAAGCTATTCGAGATCGGCAGTATCCCGGTCGGTTGTGAGATCGGCGCCGGCCTGGGCCTCGGCAGCGGTTCCTACAACAAATACTACTGGGGGACCGATCAGTGGAAATCGCAGGACCTGTCCTTTTCCGTGGCGTTCCCGTTCTCCCTGGGGCCGGTTCGCGTCAGTCCGAGCCTCAACTACGTAACGCTGCTCAGCGACGACATCCGGGACGCCGACGTCTACGACGATGCAAGCGACTACTTCTTCGCGGGTGTGGGCCTGACGTACAGATTCTGACGTCCGGATTCAATCTCCGGGAAGGTGTATGAGAAGCCGGTTTGTCGTAGCATGAGCATCCCATTCGCTTCGCTCAGGACAGGCTTGGTCCTTCGATTTGCCCTATTCCATGGGCGAGACACCCGTGGGAATCACGGGCAGGATGCCCGTGCTACGTTGATGCCCGTGGGACTCATGCTATTAGAGGAATCGCATTGATTATTATCTAGGCTAATAGGCCATATTACCATTATCCTGGCGGCAAATCATCCATCCTTGCGTATACTATGACCGAGCCAGGCAGCCGCATCGATCTGGTTATGGCGGCATGGATCGGTGTAGACGGTCCAAAGAACGCAGCAATTGACGGATGACAAGTACCTTCAGGAGTCAGAGCAGTCGTGGAAACATGCCGGCAGGGACTGTATGACCCGCGTTACGAGCATGATGCGTGTGGGATCGGGGCGGTGGTCAACATCGCCGGCCGTCCGGACCATTCCATCATCGAGTACGGCAAGCAGATCCTGGTGAATCTGCATCATCGCGGGGCCGCCGGGGCCGATGAAACCACCGGTGACGGCGCGGGCATACTCCTGCAGATACCGCACGAGTTCCTCGGGGGCGAATGCGAAGGGTTGGGCTTTTCCCTGCCGCGGCCCGAAGCATACGGTGCGGGCATGGTCTTCGGCTCCAGGGAGGGCCAACTCCGCCGGCAGTGCGACGAGATGCTGGAGGAGGCGGTTCGGCATTACGGAATGCGCGTGCTGGGATGGCGGGAGGTACCGACGGCAAACGACTGTCTGGGCGAGATTGCCTTGAAGTCGGAGCCTTCCATCCGCCAGATCTTCGTGGACGGCTGCGGGTGCGCCGATGAGGACCTCGAACGACGGCTGTACCTGGCCCGCAAGCGGGCCGAGCGGCTGGTCCGGGCCAATTTCGGTGATTACGGGCGGGAGTTCTACGTCGCATCGCTGTCGTGCCGGACGATCTGCTACAAGGGCATGTTCATGGCCCGGCAGTTGTTCTCATACTACCCGGACCTGGCCGATGAAAGGGCCAAATCGGCCCTGGCGATTGTTCACCAGCGTTACAGCACGAATACCTTCCCGAGTTGGCGGCTGGCGCAGCCGTTTCGGTGCATCGCCCACAACGGCGAGATCAACACGCTCAGCGGAAACCGCCGCCAGATGGCCGCGCGCGAACGCAGCATGGCGTGCGAGGCGCTGGGGGCGGACCTGACGGATCTGTTTCCCATCCTCGACCCGCAGGCCAGCGACTCGGCGTGCTTCGACAGCACGATGGAGCTGCTGGTGCGGGCCGGGCGGTCGATGCCGCACGCGATGATGATGATGATCCCGGAGGCCTTCGGGCCGAAGTACCACATCAGCACCGACAAACGGGCGTTCTACGAGTATCACGCCAGTATCATGGAGCCATGGGACGGCCCGGCGGCGATGGTCTTCACGGATGGGCGGATCATTGGCGGCACGCTCGACCGAAACGGGCTTCGGCCGTGCCGCTTCCTGGTGACGACGGACGGTCTGGCGGTCCTGGCCAGCGAGGCGGGCGTGGTCGACTTCCCGCCGGACAAGATACAGCGCAAGAGCCGGCTGCGCCCGGGGCGGATGTTCCTTGTGGACACCGTCGAGGGCCGGATTATCACCGACAACGAGATCAAGAGCAAGGTCGCGCGCCAGAAACCCTATCGCCGCTGGCTCGGCGACAACCGCATCGAATTGCGGGGCCTGTTCGACGCCCCGAAGCTCGTCCGCAGCGACCCGCTGACCATCGCGCGGAGGATGCGGGCGTTCGGCTACACGACCGAGGAGCTGCGGATGATCCTGACGCCGATGGGTCTCAACGGCCAGGAACCGGTCGGCTCGATGGGCAACGACACGCCGCTGGCCGTGCTCTCGGACAAGCCGAAACTGCTCTTCGATTATTTTAAGCAGCTTTTTGCCCAGGTTACCAACCCGCCGATCGACCCGCTGCGCGAGGGGCTGGTGATGAGCCTGATGGTCTTCACGGGCAGGAAACGCAACATCCTGGCCGAGACGCCCGAGCATTGCCGGCAACTGAAGCTGCCGCACCCGATCCTGACCAACGAGGACGTCCAGCGGCTGCGCACGGTCAACCGCGCGGATTTCAAGGTGGAGACGATTTCCGCCGTCTTCAGCGCGGACAAGAGCAATCCACAAGCCAGCCTCGGCCGCGGCCTGGACAGCCTGATCGAACAGGCCGCCGCCGCCATCCGACAGGGGGCCTCGCTGTTGATCATCAGCGACCGGCGGATTTCCGAGCAGTGCGTGCCCATCCCGTCGCTGCTGGCCACGGCGGCCGTGCATCACGGACTGCTGGCGCGCGGGCTTCGCGGGCAGGCGGGGTTGATTGTCGAGAGCGGCGAGCCGCGCGAGGTGATGCACTTCTGCCTGCTGTGCGGCTACGGGGCCAACGCGATCAATCCATACCTGGCGTTCGAGGCCCTGGATGATCTTCAGCGCGAGGGCGACCTGCCCGCCGACATGGAGCCGACGCAGATCGCCGACAACTACATCGCCGCGGTCAAAAAGGGCATTCTCAAGACGATGAGCAAGATGGGTATCTCCACGCTGCGGAGCTACCACGGGGCCCAGCTTTTCGAGGCCATCGGCCTGGACCGCGCATTCGTGAACGGCTATTTCACGGGCACGAGTTCCCGGATCGGGGGCATCGGGCTGCGGGAGGTGGCTCAGGAGGCCCTGTCGCGGCATGAATCGGCGTTTGAGGACCGTGCTCCCGGCAGCCTGGACCTCGACTACGGCGGCGAGTACCATTTCCGATTGAAGGGCCAGCGGCACCAGTGGAATCCCACGACGGTTTCCCTGCTGCAACATGCGGTGACGAAGAACGACGCCGGTCTATATGAGCAATATGCACGGGCGGCCAACGACCAGTCCAAGGCGCTGTGCAGCCTGCGGGGATTGTTCGAGTTTGTCCCGGGCGAGCCGGTGCATCTCGACGAGGTCGAGCCGGCCTCGGAGATTGTCAAACGCTTCTGCACCGGCGCGATGAGCCACGGTTCCATCAGCAAGGAGGCCCACGAGTGCCTGGCGATTGCGATGAACCGCCTGGGGGGGATGAGCAACACCGGCGAGGGCGGCGAGGACCCCGGCCGTTACGAGCCCGATGCAAACGGGGATTCGCGCAATTGCGCCATCAAGCAGATCGCCAGCGCCCGCTTCGGCGTGACCATCCACTACCTGGCGCACGCCAGGGAGATACAGATCAAGATGGCCCAGGGGGCCAAACCGGGCGAGGGAGGCCAGCTCCCCGGGCACAAAGTGACCGAAGAGATCGCCCGGCTGCGGTACAGCACGCCCGGTGTGACGCTCATATCCCCGCCGCCGCACCACGACATCTACTCGATCGAGGACCTGGCGCAGTTGATCTACGACCTCAAATGCGCCAATCCGCGGGCCAGGGTGTCGGTCAAGCTGGTCGCCGAGGTCGGGGTCGGGACCATCGCGGCGGGCGTGGCCAAGGGCAACGCCGACGAGGTCCTCATCAGTGGCCACGACGGAGGCACCGGGGCCAGCCCCTGGTCGTCGATCAAGCACACGGGCTGCCCCTGGGAACTGGGTCTGGCCGAGACGCAGCAGGTGCTCGTGCTCAACGGCCTGCGGGACCGGATCCGGGTTCAGACCGACGGGCAGTTGAAGACGGGCCGCGATGTCGTTGTCGCGGCGCTGCTGGGGGCCGAGCGGTTCGGCTTCGGCACGGCGGCGCTGGTGACGCTGGGCTGCACGCTGCTGCGCAAGTGCCACCAGGGCGCCTGCACGTTCGGGATCGGGACCCAGGACCCGGAGCTTCGCAATCGCTTCGCCGGCAAACCCGAGTACCTTCAGCGGTTCATGCTGTTTGTCGCCGAAGAGGCTCGGCGGATTATGGCGGAACTGGGCTTTCGCGCCGTCGATGAGATGGTCGGCCGCGCGGACCATCTCGATATGAACCGGGCGATTGAGCACTGGAAGGCGCGGCGGCTGGATTTGTCCGCGATTCTCGCCAATCCCGACCCATCGGGCACAAAGCCGCTGCGTATGTGCACCGCTCAGCCGCGAAAGATCGACGACAACCTCGACTGGAAGATCCTGGAGCAGGCCCGCGAGGCCATCGAGAATCGGACGAAGACGCAGATTCAAATGCCGATCCGCAATACGAACCGCACGGTAGGGGCCCTATTGAGCCACCACGTAGCCGCCAAGTACGGCCGACGGGGGCTTCCCGACGGCACGCTGGAGGTCGAATTCACGGGCTCAGCCGGGCAGAGTTTCGGGGCGTTCCTGGCCGCGGGCATCACCCTGCGGTTGATCGGCGAGAGCAACGACTACCTCGGCAAGGGGCTCTCCGGCGGGCGAATCGTCGTGCAGACGCCGCCGGAATCACCCTTCATGGCCCATGAGAATATCATCGCGGGCAATACCCTGCTCTACGGGGCCACCTCCGGTGAGGTCTTCATCAACGGCCGGGCGGGCGAGCGATTCGCCGTGCGTAACAGCGGCGCGACGGTCGTCGTGGAAGGCGTGGGCGACCACGGCTGCGAGTACATGACCGGCGGTGTGGTCGTGGTGCTGGGCCAGACCGGATGCAACTTCGCCGCGGGCATGAGCGGCGGCGTGGCGTACGTGCTCGATGAGATGCAGCTTTTCGATACGCTGTGCAACCTGGATATGGTCGAACTCGAGAGCGTCTGGCAGAAAGCCGACCGCGACCGGCTCGGCGACCTCATCGAACGGCACTACCAGTGGACCGGCAGTCGGCGGGCCCGCCAGATACTCGACGCATGGCCCGACATGGTGGGCAAGTTCGTCAAGGTGATGCCGCTGGACTACCTCAAGGCCCTTGAGAATATGCGTGCCGCCGAGCACCGCGACACGGAGACGACCCCGGCCACCGAGGAGGTATTCTATGGGGCAGGTTAAGGGATTCCTCGAACACAGACGTCAGAACGCGGGCAAACGGCCCGTTGAGCAGCGAATTCGTGATTATCGCGAACTGGAGCTGTCGCTGACGCCGGACCAGATCCGCGCGCAGGCCGCCCGCTGCGTGGACTGCGGTATCCCGTTCTGCCACGGAGCGGGCTGTCCGCTGGGTAACCCGATTCCCGAGATGAACGACCTGGTCTACCAGGGCCGCTGGCGTCAGGCCTGCGATGTCCTCCATGAGACCAACAACTTCCCCGAGATCACCGGGCGGGTCTGCCCGGCGCCGTGCGAGGCGGCCTGTACGCTGGCGGTCAACGATGAGCCGGTGCTGATACGGCACATTGAGTACCAGATTGTGGAGCGGGGGTTTGCCGA
>DSDB01000287.1 GCA_011057845.1 Phycisphaerales bacterium
GCCCGCGCGGGCAAGAAGCTCGAACTCAACGAGGCCGGCGAGATCACCAGCGACCCGGAGATCAACAAACTGGCCTGGCGCGAGCCTCGCGACGGCTGGGGCCCGCTGGAGATGAAGGTCTGAGCAAGGTCGTGTGGGGCTGCCGACATCGTCTTTTGGGTGGCTACCCTTCGCTTCGCGAAGGGCAGGCTTGACTCGGCCCTTGCCTGCGGCAAAGGCCGCCACCCCAGGCGCCTCGTGTCATGCCTCAAGCAAGCAAGTATCGTACACGGACGGAGGACCCGCTATAATACGGGTCCTCCGTTTTTTTGTGATTTGGCGGGTCATGGCATGGGGCGCTATGGGTAATGGCTCAGTGGCTTGATATAGGGGTATTCGTCGCGTTTATCGCGGTGGTGGTGTCGTTCAGCATGTTTATGAGCCGCCGCGAGCGGAACAGCGAGGACTACTTTCTCGCCGGGCGGGAGCTGCGGTGGCCTTTGATCGGCTTTTCCATTGTGGCCGCGAACATCTCCACCGAACAATTCGTCGGCATGGCCGGGGCCGGCGCCGGAGACGTGGGACTGGCGGTCGCGGGGTACCAGCTCCTGGGCGCGGTGACGATCATCTTCGTGGCGCTCTTCTTTCTGCCGCGATTTCTGCGGGCGGGCAACCGCATGGCGATCACGTTCGCGGTGGTCTTGGCGGCCATGACCGTCATCACACTGGCCGCTCCGCTGCGGGAGCCCAGGGAAATGCCGGTCAAGCAGGACTACGACTCCCGCCCCAGCGCCCTTGTCCTCGCGCTGGGTACGGCCGTCATCGCGGCCGTCGTCGCGTTCTACATCGTCTTTTGGTAAGAGACCGTCAAGGCGTAACGGTTTGGGTTCGGAAGGACCTCTGTTCCACGGGCAGGAACTTGTTCTCGGTCGGGCCCGATGGGGTGTCGAACAGGAGCGTCCCGTCGTCGCTGATAAGCTGGATGTCGCCGTCGCCGGGGAACTGGAACATGCCTTCGGGGGTCAAGACGGGGAATTTGTAGAGTTGCGAGAGCTGGCCGGTGGTCATGTCGTAGGAGTAGAGTATCTGGAGGGGCTCGGCGGCGCCGCCTTTGTGTGATCCGGCGACGAGGAGGTACTGCGCCAACGTAAGTGAGTACTCTATGCTGCGAATGCCGAATCCATCCAGATCCAACAGAATGGGCGGGTCGAACTGAGGCGGCTGGCCCATCAGGACGACCTCGTGCGGATTCCTCAGGCGGATGATGAGGGCGTGGCGGTTGCCGTCGATCTTGGGCCGGGGATTGCGAAAGGCGATCAGCAGGGCGTCGCCCTCGGCCGTGGCGGCTAGGCCCTCGATGTTGAGACCGTCGATTTTGGGGGCAAGGTTGGGATAGGTCGTAGGATCGATACGGCCGTCGACGACGCCGATGGCGGCCGACAGGCCCAGATCGTAGACGGCGTCGTAGGCGATCAGGTCGTTGACGAGGTTGGTATAGTTGCCGTCAACATCGACGACGACATCGGCGCCGCTGCCGGTGATGCTGGTGGCGAAGAACTGGTAACGGCTGTAACGGTACTGGCCGTCGCGGTTGCGGCCGTGGGAGGTGATCCAGAAGATGCGATTACCCAGCCAGGTGGCCCCTTCGATATCCATCTCTGGGCGGTTGGGCTCGATGTTGAGGGCGTAGGCTATGTTGACGTCGCGGATGGGCGGAGAATTCGGGCTACTCCACTGGTAAATACGCAGAAGGTTGAGTTCGTCGCCGGCGGCGATGACCCTATCGCTGTCGAGGGCCACTGCGGCCGAGGCGTCGGCCATGTGCCAGTAGAGACCGTACGTGCGGGCCGATTCAGCGGTGGAAAAGGCGGTTTCGTTGCGGTTGCCGGAGGTATCGCGGGCCTTGACGCGGTATGTGAACGCCTGGCCGGGAGGCAGATCGGTCGGCTCAAAGAGCGTATCGTATTGCCAGCCACTGTCCGGGCCGTTGGCCGAGAGGCACTGAAAGTAGTACTGGACGCCATATTGGGCGTCGATGGCGGCCCTGGCGGTCATGGTGATCGATTCGGCGGAGACCGTGGTCGGGCGACTCTTCCACCGCATGACGTTGGGTTCAGGGGGCGTGATGTCGGTTCCATCGAGCCAGTCGGCCGCCAGCAGGGCCACGTCCTGGAGGGTGGCCAGCCCGTCAACGGCGAGGTCGGCCAGCAGACAGGCAGGGTCATCGGCGGGCAGGACGCCAGCCCAGCAATCGGCCATCAGCGCAAGGTCCTGGAAGTCGACATCGCCGTCGCGGTCGATGTCGGCGTATGGGCGGATGATGGGCAGAAGGGAGAGGATGGCGTTCTCGAGCATGAGGTGGGCGTCGGCGGTGGCGCGGGCGAAGAGGCTGGCCGTGCGGTCAGGGGCGGCGAAAAACAGACGCGGCGCGGCGGGAGCGTAGTCGGAGCCGTCGTAGTAGCCGGACTCGCTGCCGAGCCATCGAGCGATCACAACGCGGCCGGCGGAGGCGGCCACAAGAACACCGTTGCCGGGGGAATCCTGGTCGGAGTGATCAACGTCGAGGCCCGTATTGAACATCTCTATCGCGCCCAGTGACGTGTTGATGCCGTGGAAGACCGGGTCGTTGGGGGCGACAACATCGAAGTGGGTACAGGGATTTGTGTCCGCACGGTTGCCGGGGAGCCAATCCCAGAAGCGGTGGCCATCGCTGCGGGCGAATTCGATGTTGTGGCAGAGAATCGGGACCGGCAGGGCGTTCCAGAACTCGGCGTCGGCGTTGTAATCCCCGCCGGATGTGTCTCTGGAGATGATGATTAAGTCCGCGGATTGGAGTTCGGCTTTTCTCTTATCGCTGAGGTTCTCCTTGTAGCGGTCCGTGTCAATTCTCACGGCGACGTTGCCCTGGTAGAGTTCCTGGAGGAACCGAACGTATGGCCGTTCGGAATCGCCCGAGCCCGCCGTGACGATAATGATGTTGAACGGATCGGCCTGCACACGGCCGGGCAGCGCTGCCAGCAGCATTAACAGTAGTGCTATGGGGGGTGTTCTATTCACCTGCCACTCCTGCGGGGTACACCGTTGGGCCGGGGCGCCCCGGTTGCGATTGATCTGCACTGTGGGCGGCTGAGTGGGCCTCGGACCCTCTATATGATAACATATTCACGGTGGATTCGTATGGCCATTTTTGCCGGAACACCGGGAATTGGGCATAGAAATGCCGCCGACCGAAGCTGCATTACCGGACGTGGGTTGTGAGTCGGACATGGCCCGGCAGACGCCCTCCGGTGGAAAACACCTGCCTGGGGGCCGAGAATACGGGGTTCCCGAAATGGGCGATACAAGACTTGAACTTGTGACCTCCTGCGTGTCGAGCAGGCGCTCTAGCCATCTGAGCTAATCGCCCCGAAAAGCCCCATCAGTATGTACGATGCGGCCCCGGAAATCAAGGGCTTTTCCCGAAAACTGCACCTATAGGGGCCGATTGAGTTATCGGACGAGATAGGGGGGTCCCGCAACCGGTCCGATTGGCGTGCTGTAAGTTCTTTTTATAGAAGGGCTTACGCCGAGTCTCGCCTCATTTGAGATTCCGCCGGATGGCGGCGGCGGCATGGACGGTCTGCTGCGTATCGCCGAGTGAGACAGTGGCCGTTATCCTGACGTACTTGACCTTGGTCTGGCCGCCATCTACGAATGTGGTCTTCTGAAATGTGGCGGATGCGACATTGTCGCACAGGACGTAATCCGGGTCGGACAGGTCGTCGTTGGTTGTGAGGTATAGCTTGCGGTCGCCTGCGTTGTAGCTGTAGGTCAGGTCCTCGCCGTCGGCCGTGATCAGTCGACACGAGCCGGCGGCCGTGTCTGGATCGACGAAGTCGGCGGTTCGCAACTGGGTGGTCAGCCGGAGCATCGCCTGGCGGGCCTGGTTGAGGGTCTTGAGCATCTGCTCGTTCTGTCGGAGGTTGAAGGCCTGAGCGTTGAAGGCCATCGCTACGGCCGCCAGCAGTATGCTGGTAATGGCCACCACGAGCAACAGCTCGATCATCGTGAAGGCTCGGCGCATATTCGGGCGGTGTCTCATAGTCTATCCCCCTAATTGAGCCTTGCCCTGATCCAACGGGTTGAGGTGATGGTCCGTCCGTTCATCAGGATATCGACGGTGACCCGAACAAACGGCGTGGTATGGTTGCCAACGACCTGTGTGAAATCGCTGCCGCTGACGTTTTCGACCGTGATGCGCTGGGTGAAGGCGGCCAACTCGCTCATAGCCACTCGGCCGGCATCGATGGGCGGCGAGATCACGGCGCCGTCAAAGTCGTCGAGGTCATCGTAACCTGCCAGCGTACCCTCTTCCGGGCCGAAGGTGGAGGTCGTGGTCTGCGGATCGACTACGGGCAGCGCAGCGGTCAGCTCGCGCAACTGCTCGGCGAGGAACTCGGCGGTCGAGATGTCTATCGCCTGGCCATTGGCGACCGTGAAGGCCCGGTTGGAAGCAATCAGGGCGACGAAGGCTATGCCGACCAGGGCCACGGCGACCAGGATCTCAACCAGTGTGAAGCCGTGTGTCTTTCGTGTGTACATGGTGCATCGACCGTTCACAAGGCTGGTCAATCGTAATCGGTTCCTTCTATTTTCCTGTGACGACGCTGGACATCTTGAAGATCGGCAGGATGATGCTCATGGCGATGAAGCCGACGAGCACGCCCATCACGACGATCATGATCGGCTCGATCATGGATGTGACCGTCTTGATGATGGTCCGTAGTTCGCGTGCGTAGAATTCGGACACGTCGCGGAGGACGTCGCTCATGGTGCCGGAGTCCTCGCCGCTGCGTATCATCTGGACGACATTGGCGGGCATGAGGGTGGACCGCATGAGGCTGGAGGCGATCTTCTTGCCCTGGCGGACCTCCTCGTGGACGGCCAGCCACATGTTCTTGTAGAGGGTGTTGCCCGCGATCTGGGCGGTAATGGCGATGGTGTTCAGAATGGGGACGCCCGCGCGGGTCAGGACACCCATGGTGTGCAGGCTTCGGGTGATGTAGAGGTTGCGGCAGAGGGTCTTCATGAGGGGGACGGTGAGCTTGACCTTGTCCCACCAGACGCGGCCGATGTGGGTCTGGATGAAGTACCAGAACCCGACAAAGAAGGCGGCGACGCCCGGCAGTATCAGGAACCAGTAGCCTCGCAGAAAGGCGCTGGCGGCCATCAGGGCCTTGGTCGGCTTGGGCAGGAGGTGCTCCTTGCCGGCGAAGATGGCGGTGAAGCGGGGCAGAACGAAGCACAGCAGGAAGGTCGTTACGGTCACGGCCATCACGGCGATGATGACGGGGTAGACCATGGCGCCCTTGACCTGTGAACTGGTTTCGGCCTCCTGGTCGAGGTATCCGGCCAGTTTCTGGAGCATGTCACTGAGGGAGCCGGAAATCTCGGCGGCGGCGACCATGTTGATGTAGATGTTCGTGAAGATCTGCGGGTGCTCGGCGAGGGCCTGGGAGAAGCTGCATCCGCCTTCGATTCGGGTCTTGAGGTCGAGGATGGCCGTTTTGAATTTCTGGTTCTGGGTCTGTTCGCCGATGGATTCGAGGGCATCCTGGAGGCTGATGCCGGCCCGGACCATGATGGCGAGTTGGTTGGTGAAGTTCAGGATGTCCTTCTTACTGGGGCCAAACTCCACGCGAAACTGCCGCAGCTTGTCAATTCCCGTGGGAGACTGGGGCGTGTCGGTCGAGGAGCGGCTGCTTCGGGCACGGGCCTCATGTTGCCGGGCGCCGGCCGGGCGATCAAGGACGGCGGCGGAATGGAAGTCATTGGATGAATCTGTGAAGTTCATGGGATCTCATCGGTTCAGACCTTGAGCAGAGAGGGTTTGTGTGTGACTTCTAATGACGGTCGGGCCGGCAGCATCTTGTCCATCTTGCCCGGATTGGTCGAACGCGCGACGGCTTCTTCGCGGTCGATGTAGCCTTTGTTGTAGACGTCGGCGATGCTGTTGTCGAGGCTCTGCATGCCGAGGCGGCGCGAGGTTTCGATGATGTTGGGAATCTCGTAGACGCGGTTCTCGCGGATGCAGTTTCGTGTGGCGCTGGTGCACAACAGTATTTCAATGCAGGGTACCATGCCGGACTTGTCAACGCGTTTGAAGAGGGTCTGACTGATGACGGCCTGGAGAGTGCCGGCGAGCATGGCGCGGATCTGGTTCTGTTGGGCCGCCGGGTAGATGTCGATGATGCGCTCGATGGTCTGGGAGGCGTTGATCGTGTGCAGGGTGCTGAAGACCAGGTGTCCGGTTTCGGCGGCGGTGATGGTGAAGCTGGTCGTTTCAAGGTCGCGCATTTCGCCGACCATGATGATATCGGGGTCCTGACGCAGGACGTGCTTGAGACCGGAGGCGAAGGTGGGGCAGTCGCTGCCGATTTCCCGCTGTTCGATCATGCTGCGGTTGTTTTCGAGCAGATACTCGATGGGGTCTTCGAGGGTGATGATGCGTTTGCCGTATTTCTTGTTGATGCTGCCGATCAGGGCGGCCAAAGACGTGCTTTTCCCGGAGCCGGTGTGTCCGGTCACCAGGACCAGGCCGCGCGGCAGGTCGATCAGGTCATGGAC
>DSDB01000669.1 GCA_011057845.1 Phycisphaerales bacterium
ACCAACTTCTCTGGAAATAGCCGACCCGCTACCGAGGGATTCATGGTCGAGACTCCAAGCCACAAGGGTGGGGAAAGTCATGGCATCGCATCTACATATTGGGCTTTCTTGACCCTGCTGCGCAACCGTAGTTGTGCCGCGAGATCAACCGGGGGGGCCTCTTTTTTCCAGCGAACCCTTGCGGAGGACCGATGCTAATTGTTATTGTACAGATGTGGCACATGGATACTTCCACTGACAGGCCTGTGACATCATTCGGATTATGAACGACGCAACCGAGCACAACCCGAGCAAGGTCTTGGACCGCGATGCCCTTGTCCAAGAGGCCATGCAAAATGCTGGCGTGGCTGACCTTCCCCGGGTCTACGAGGCTTTGCGATGCGTCGAGTCGCTCAGCCCATGCTGATGTCGACCGGCGATGACCGACCCTAAATGGGCGCTCCTCGCTTACCATGAACTGGATTCCCGAAATGTCTCTGGCGAGTGGCGAAACCTGTTCCTATTCAACATGATCCGGTTTCAGGAGGAATGACAATGAAAGCTTTGAAGAACACGGTTGCGACAGTTTGTTGCGTGGTTCTGCTTGGCGGCTGCTACGAGGATACGGCCGAGGTCACGCTGAAATCCGATGGAAGCGGCACGGTGAAGATGAAGTTTGCGCTGTCGGAGAGAGTCGTTGTCGCCGCTTCGGACACCGGGGCCGCGGGGGGGCAGTTGCCTCCGATAACGAAGCAACGTGTGCGCGAAGACATCGGTGCCGCTCTCGATATCTCAAGCCTCGATCAGACTGACCTGCCGGACGGCGGCACAAAGATCGAATTGGAGGGGACCTTCACCAATCCTGCGCAGTTCTTCTCATCCGTCTTCTGCCAGGAAAGGCTGAGCCTCCGGCTCACCGCGGCCCCCAACGGACAAGCGGCGATCTACTGCACCGCCGGCAGGATGAGCGGCGAATCCATGGGGCCGGGCATCGCTCAGGTATACGGCGCGGCAAAGGGCCTGTATGTCAAGCGAACGGTCCATCTGCCCGGCGATATAGGCCGGACGAACGGGCAAAAGGACGGCGCCCGCACCGTAAGCTGGGTCGTGGACCTGCGCGACAGGGCCGGCCTGGCAGCGACGAAGGAATATGTCGAGGGACCGGATAAGGGCAGGGGATTCGCCTTTTTCGATGCTTCGCAACTGGGTTTTACGCTGCCGTTGCGAGAGAGCTCGCCGTCACCGGCCGCTGAGGCTGCCCAGGGGACTTCGAATGCGGAACCCACCGGCCTGCAAGCGCGGCTGTCGTGGGTGTCGCTGAAGAAGAAGGCCCTGATTGAAGGTGGCGAGGGACCTGAGATTTCAGATCTGGAAATCGGTGTTATGTTAAGCTGGGACCAGAAGCATCCCCCTCTTGCGTGCAGGCCCCCCGTCTTGCTTACCCTCACGGACGACGGAGGTAAAGACCTGGTTCCTGATGCGTCCGGTTCGACGATGCTCCGTGACATCTACGCGAGCGACAAGCGGCAGGCCGGCAAGGAACTCCAGGTGAGGGCCCGGACGCCGTCGGCGCAAGCGCGAAGCGTGATGAACATCACCGGCTACATCGAGGTGACTACCGCCGTAACTATTGATAAAGTCGCCCTGGATGACATCAAGCTCCTGGCCGGTCGGCAGACAACGGGCAACCCCATCCTGGACAAACTCAATTGTAAGATACTGGCCGTCAAAAGCAGTGGGATCGATATCGAAATCGACGGCGGTAACGATACGATACAGGCCTTTCGCCTGATAGACGCCGACGGCGGCGAGATCGGTAAACGGGGGCACAGTGGCTACGGCAACCGTTTTACCTACCAATTCAACAGCGACCCCGCACAGACGGTGCGGGCCGAACTGGAGGTCGTCACCGAACGCCAGACCGTGCGAGTCCCTTTTTCTTCGCCCCGGGTCCCCTTGCCTTAGAACCTGCCGAAGGTATCGAGCATCCAGTATCGAGTATCAAGTTCGTGCCATCTCCCGGCTTGGCGTATCCCGGTAGCCCATTAGATGGATGTCCAGGTCCGCGGCGACTTCCACGATCGCGAAGGCGTTATGCACCGGATAGGGTCCTTCCACCATCGCGCTGAGCATGCAGTAATGTATGCTGTTGATGTGCGAATGGCCACCCTTGTGGTGATGGCCTTGAAAAACCGCCAGCACGCGGCCTGAGGCCTCCAGTATCGCCCGTACGTCGGGCGCGTTGTTCACGTAGTAGTCGCCCGTCCCGTCGAGCAACTGATGGATGAAGACAATCGTCGGCGGGGCGGCGGCGGGGTCAAGGGTGCGGCGGCCTCGAATCGTGGCATGGGCTTCCAACCCATGCGGCATCGGCAGGATGCCGATGCCACGGGTGGCCAGATCCTGCTGGAACCAGCGCAACTGCGGGCCCGGCACGTTCGCATCGCGCCAGACCAACCGGTCGCGGTCCGCTACGCCTGGGCCGACAACCCATTTGCAGCCTCTACAGCAATCAGATGCTGCCAGCCTTACCGCTTTGCCTATCTTTCCCAGTTTGCCTAAGTTTGGCTTTGTTTTCCATTTCTGCTTATGGTCCGGTGGCGGTGGGCGGCATGCGAGGCTGACGGCATTGCGCGTCAGCCGTGCGGATAGCCCCAAGGATTGGTAGGGATTCTCGGGGTTCGAGCCGCGTTTGGAGATTGCCCGTCCGTCTCGCCATATCCGTGGCATATTATACACGATGGAGGCGGGGTTGGTCAAGGGTGTGATGGATGGGCGCGGGGGCAACCACGGGGGGTTGCCCCTACGATGGGCCGGGGGGGCTGTTTGGCGAACAAAAAACTGCCTCCGGGGGTATTGACAGCCGTGTGTTTTTGGCTAGAATTCTCAACTCACACTTTTGGGCGGCTGCCGCCCCTGCGAATGACAAGAAGGAACACTTTTTCTGGAGACCGACATGATAAAAGTCAAGGACCTTCGCCGTTCATTCGGATCGGTCGTTGCCGTTGACGGTATATCATTCGAGGTCGAGAAGGGTCAGGTCCTCGGCCTGCTCGGCCCCAACGGCGCCGGCAAAAGCACGGCCATGCGGATGATCACCTGCTTCATCAAGCCCGACGGCGGCACGGCGAGCGTCTGCGGCCACGACATCCTGCAGGACCCCCTGGGGGTCCGCCGGTGCCTCGGATATGTGCCGGAAAACGTGCCGGCGTACAACGAAATGACGGTGGGCGGGTTTCTGAACTTCATCTGCGACGTCCGGGGCATCAAGGGCAAGAACCGCAAGAAGGCCCTGGACCGGGTGGTTCCGATGTGTTCGATCGAATCGGTCTACCACCAGACGATCGAGACCCTGAGCAAGGGGTACAAGCGCCGCGTCGGCCTGGCCCAGGCCCTTATCCACGACCCCGAGGTTCTCATCCTGGACGAGCCGACCGACGGCCTGGACCCCAACCAGAAACATGAAGTCCGCCGCCTCATCAGCCAGATGAGCCAGGACAAGTGCATCATCGTCTCGACCCATATCCTCGAAGAGGTGGACGCCGTCTGCTCTCGGACCATCATCATCGCCCGCGGCAAGATCCTCGTCGATTCCACCCCGAAGGCCCTCAAGGAGAAGCACCACGCCGGTCTCGACGAGGTCTTTCGCAAGATCACGAAAACAAAGGGCAACTGAATTCACCGCAGAGGCCGCAGAGACCGCTGAGGGGTTTGACTCGAGGTTTCTCTGCGGTCTCCGCGGTCTCTGTGGTAAAACAATCCAGGAGTGTTTGTATGAACAGTTTCAAGGCGGTATTCAAAAGGGAGTTGAAGAGCTACTTCACGACTCCGCTGGCCTATGTGTTTCTGGTCATCTTCCTTTTCTTCGCCGGGTATCTGACGTTCAAGCAGGGCTTTTTCGAGATGCGTCAGGCGGACCTGCGTCCGTTCTTCCAGAACCTGCCGCTGCTGTTCGTGTTCATGGTTCCTTCGACGGCCATGCGGCTCTGGGCCGAGGAACGCAAGAGCGGCACCATCGAACTGCTCTGCACGCTGCCGGTCACGATCACGCAGGCCGTCCTGGGCAAGTTCCTGGCCGCCTGGCTCTTTTTGACCATTGCCCTGGCCCTGACCTTCCCGCTGGTCATCACGGTCTGTTACCTCGGCAATCCCGACATCGGACTGATCATCACCGGCTATATCGGCAGCGTCCTGATGGCCGGGGGATTCCTCGCCATCGGCTGTTTCTTCTCGGCCCTGAGTAAGAACCAGGTCATCGCCTTCGTCTTGTCCGTGGTCGCCTGTGCGATCCTCGTCTTCGCCGGGATGCCCACGACGCTCGATTATCTCTCCACGTTCCTGCCGAGGGGGCTGGTCAACGCCGTGGAATCCATGAGCTTCCAGACGCACTTCGATTCGATCCAGCGGGGCGTCCTGGAACTGCGGGACCTGTCGTATTTTGTGTTGTTGATCGTCGGCTGGATCACCGCCTGTGGAATCATCCTGGATGAAAGGAAGGCCGGCTAATGAACCGAACGATACGAGCCATCGTCGCCGCCGTTGCCGTGATGGTCATTGCATTCGGCGCCATCAACATCCTTCAGAACGTCGGCAAGTCCTTCAAGATTGACGTTACCGACCAGAAGATCTACACGCTCTCGGACGGCACGAAAGCCATCCTGGGCAGGCTTCATCAGCCGCTGACGATGAAGCTCTACTACGCCAAGACGGCCGCTTTCAAGGGCCCGGACCAGATCCGCTTCTTCAACAGCTACTTCGACTTCGTGCGGTCGCTGCTGGAGGAGTACGTCGCCCACAGCAACGGCCGGATCAAGCTCGAGGTCATCGACCCGCGCCCCTTCTCGCAGGACGAGGTTGAGGCCCTGCGCTACGGATTGCAGCGGTTCGCCATTACCGAGGAGGAGAACTTCTTCTTCGGCCTGGTTCTACAGACGGCCTTCGGCGTCGAGAAGACCATTACGTTCTTCTCGCCCGACCGCCAGCAGTTCGTCGAGTACGACATCAGCTACCTGATCGACAGCGCCATCACCCGCGAGAAGAACAAGGTCGGCGTGCTCAGTTCGCTGCCGGTCATGGGCGACGACATGAGCGGCTACATGGCCCAGATGATGCGGGCCCGCGGCCAGGAACCGCAGGGGCCCTGGACGATTATCACGCAGCTTCGCCAGCAGTTTGAGGTCGTCTCGGTCCCCACGGATGTCAATGACATCAAGGACGTCGATATCCTGATGGTCATTCACCCCAAGAACCTCTCCGACGAGACGCTGTTCGCCATCGACCAGTTCATCCTCAAGGGCGGCCCGACCATCATCTGCGTCGATCCGCACTGCATGTTGGACCGTCCGCCGCAGATGGGCATGCAGATGCAGATGCCCCAGGAGCAGGGCTCCGAATTGAACCGCCTGACCCGGACGTGGGGTCTGGAGTTGCCGCCGAACACGTTCGCGGGCGACCGGTCGCTGGCCATTCGAGCATCGGTCAGCCGCGACCAACGGCCCGAGCCGATCATCGGCTACCTCGGCCTGACGGCCCCGGACTGTTTCAGCAAGGAAGCGGCCGTCACATCCCGCCTCAATCAGGTCCGGGTCCTCTTCGCGGGCGTCCTGCAGGAGTATGAAGACCCCGTCGCCGACCCGAACAAGCCGGCCCCGCAGAAAGCGGCCACACGCACGCCGCTGCTGTCGACCACCGACAAGGGCAACAGTTGGATGACCAGCGGCCCGTGGGAACTGGCCTTTCCCAATCCCCCTAAGCTCATGGAGAAGTTCTTCGACGGCAACAAGCCCGTCCACATGGCCTACCTGGTTACCGGAAAGCTCGTCAGCAGTTTCCCGGAGGGCATCACAGTGGAAGAAGACGATCCGAACAGTCCCGACCCCAACGAGCCGCGCCAGATATCCCGGACGATCGGCGGCCTGGCCAAAGCCGAAAAGGACTGCGCCGTGGTCGTCTTCTCGGATGTTGATTTCATGACGGACAATATCGCCTACCAGGATTCGTTCTTCGGCAAGATGATCGTCGCCGACAACACCGCCCTGGTCATGAACACCCTCGAAGACCTCGGCGGCTCCAGCGACCTGATCAGCATCCGTTCCCGCGGCAATTTCCGGCGTCCCTTCACGGTCGTCGATGAAATCGAGCGCCGCGCCGAGGCCGAGACCGCCGAGGAGGTCGCCCGTCTGAATATCGAGATCGAGGGCTTCACCCGGAAGATTCAGGAGATCCTCTCGTCCGCACGGGAGGACCAGGCCGATCTGGTCGGCAGCAGCATCCTTCAGGAACAGCGCGACCTGGAGACCAAGAAGCGCGAGGCCCAGCGGCAACTCAACCTCGTCAAGCTCCAGCGCCGCGAGAGCATCGAGGCCCTCGGCAACAAGCTGCGCAATTTCAACATGCTGTTGATTCCGGGCGTCGTTCTGGTTGTGGCCGTGGCGATGGAGGTACACCGAAGCATCCGCAAGCGCCACTATATCAGCCACGCCTCCGATGCTTAGTTGACGATTCACGACTTACGACTTACGACT
>DSDB01000257.1 GCA_011057845.1 Phycisphaerales bacterium
GAAGCCCGCCGGCCGGCGGAACGCGGCGGGCAATCCCTACCAGTTCACCGGCCGACGGCTTGACACGGAAACCGGCCTGTACTACTATCGAGCCAGATACGACAAGCCGACCGGCGGCCGGTCTATGCAAACCGAATCTCATTGCCAATCCTGTTCGAAGAGGTGAGCCTGTGGAATCGCCCGGCGGCCGTGCGTATGACCCCGACAAGGCGGTGCGCGTTGCCCACGGGGTCATCCTCGGGGCGTGCGTAGCGGCGCTGGGGTTCTCCGCGCTGCTGCAGGCCGGGGATGCGCGGGTGGAACTGTTCGGATGGCCCTGCCCGATGAAGTGCTTCGTCCATAGCGTCTTCGGCATTCGCTGCGCATTCTGCGGCATGACGAGGTCGTTTGTGCTCCTGGCCCACGGGCGTTTCGGTGAGGCGGTTCGGCAACACCCGCTGGGGCCGGCGATGTTCGGGTACGTCGTGCCGCAAGCGCTGTATCGCGCGGCCGCGTTGCTGGGGGCCAAAGGACGCGCCATGTCGCGCATCGGCCTGCTGGGTTGGATCGCCGGCGCCGCCGTCCTGGCGGCGATACTCATCCATTGGCTGGCTTACCTTGGAGGACTCTGGATATGAACGGCCAATATCGCAGGATCAGCGTGATCGGCAAACTCACTGAGGACTTTGTCGTGCCAATCATGTACCTGGAGACGTCCAGTTGCCTTTGCGCCTGGGGGCGATTCATGGAGCAGCTCAAGGCGCACTTCGGCATGATAGTGTTGTATCTTCTGTTTCAGATCGTACTGGCGATGGCCATAGGCGTCCTGCTCTTTGTCGTGGTCATGGCGACGTGCTGCGTGGCGTGCTGTATCCTGATGATACCCTACGTCGGGACGGTCCTGTTGCTGCCGGTGCTGGTGTTCAAGCGGTCGTATTCGCTGTATTTCCTCCAGCAGTTCGGACCGGAGTTCGATGTGTTCTCCCGCAATGCCGTTGGTGATTAACGCGAACTGCCGGTCCCCGTCACATTCTCTCAAGAGTACAACAACATCGGACCGTTGAAATGTACGCACTGGGTGTCATAGCGGTCAGTCTCACCCTGCTGGTGGGGCTGCTTCGGCTTCGAGTCAAGCTCGGCCGTTCCATGCTGGCGTCCGCTCTGCTGCTGGCGCTGTTGCTGGGTGTGACGCCCGCGGCGTTCTGGACGACCCTGGCCTCTGAGTGGCGCGACAAATCCCTGGCCCAGCGCACGCCGTACATGTTCGTGATGCTCAGCGCCCTGCTGACGATGGTCAACGTGTTGGGCGTGGCGATGCGGGAGACGGGCGTCTCGATGAAGCTGGGCTCGGCCCTGCATGGGCTCTTTCGCAGTCGGCGCGTCGCGCTGGCGGTGATTCCGATGCTCATGGGGATGCTGCCGACGCCCGGCGGCATCATGCTCTCGGCCCCGATGGTCCGCGACCTCGGCGATTACGTGGGCGTCTCGCGGGACCGCCAGGCCGCCATCAATTTTCATTTCCGACACCTTTGGGAGCCGGTCTGGCCCTTGTTTCCGGCCGTGCCGCTGGTCCAGGGGATGCTCGGCCTCTCGGCCGCGACATTGGTCGTGCATAATCTGGCCCTCAGTGTCGCCGGACTCGTCGGTGGAACGGTCTTCATGTTGCTGGCGCGCATGCCCGCCAGGGCCGCGGCCGCGGTCAATCATGCCAGGTTCGGCCACAATCTCCGCGACGTCGTCCATGCCTTCTGGCCCATCGCGCTGGTCGCCGGGCTCTATGCGGGCCTTGATGTGCCCCCGGCCGTCGGCGTGCTCCTGGCCGTCGTTATCTTCCTGGCCGGCCACAGGGTCTCGGCCCGTCGATGGGCCGCCGTCTTTGCCGAGGGGCTCGAATTCGACTATGTGTTGCTGATCTTCGGGGCGCTGCTGTTCAAGCTGGGTCTGGAGGCCGGCGGCGCCGTCGGCGACGTAGTGCAATTCCTCAACGCCATGCACGTCCCGTCGTATGTCCTGATCTTTGCGTTGCCCATGCTGGTCGCCTATCTGACCGGAGTGACCACCGGGACGATCGCTATATCCTTTCCGTTTCTCATACCCTATATCGGCACGGGACTCGAAGCCAAGGCCGGTCTCCAGACCCTTGCGTTCGCCGGTGTGCTGTGCGGCCTGCTGATTACGCCGGTGCATCTGTGCCTGGCCCTGTCGGCGGGCTACTTTCAGACAACGCTTGCGAGAATCCTCCTGTGGATGATCGGCCCGGTCCTGTGTGTCGCCGGGGCCGGTGCGTTGATGGCCGCACTCTCAGGATAGCCAAACAATTCGACCATGAGCCACGATAGACCCCACACCGCAGCACCTCTCGACGACCCCGACGCCAAGCGGATGCTCAATGAGCAGTTGTTCACCGCCATCGCGCCGAACTACGACCGCATCAATCGTCTGCTGAGTCTCGGACGCGATGCGGTCTGGAAGGACCAACTCGTCGGCGCCCTGCCGGACCTTGAGGCGCCGCGCTGCCTGGACCTGGCATGTGGAACGGGCGACATCACGTTGCGTCTGGCCGGGCGGTATCCGAGGGGCTTAATCGTCGGCCTGGACCTGACCGAGGCCATGACGGACCTTGCCCGGCGGCGCAGCACGGCCGACAACGTCGAGTTCGTTCGCGCCGACATGTGCGAAATGCCGTTTCCCAATGCCCATTTCGACATCGTCACCGGCGGCTACGCGATTCGCAACGCCCCGGACCTCGACAAGGCGCTGGCCGAGATTCACCGCGTGATGAAGCCGGACGCCGTCGCGGCGCTGCTCGATTTCAGCAAGCCCGCCCATCGCGTTGCCCAGATACTGGAGTTGGCCATGATCAGGCTGTGGGCCGGATTCTGGGGACTGGTGTTCTACCACAAGGCCGGCCTGTACACCTATATCGCCGAGTCGCTGCGACGGTTCCCCGACACCGGGCAACTGAGAGACATCCTTCATCGGCACGGCTTCACGGACATTCGCTCCCGCAGACATTTCGGGGGCCTCGCTGAAACGCTCTTCTTCCGCAAGAGCTGAATCCCCGCTGCGCCATCCCGTAAAACACCCGCCGCAGGGGAAAGCCCTGCACAAAATAGGGGATTTCCGGATGGGGTGTTTCTTGAGTCCAACGCTGATAGGCAGTATGCTCAGTGCCGCGGTCGCGTTGTTTTTGGCACAGGCTACTGTCCTGTCGTTTCGTCTAAAGACCGTACATGCGCCTGTGGCATTGCATAAATCCACAAGACGGCGGCCCGCACAAGTGTGAATCCGCGGCACGCCGACCAAGGAGATAAGATGAGACTGCGAGCGTTTGTTCTATACTTCTGTGTCATTGGCACGGTCGCGATGGCGGCGGCCGATCCGCCGGGTGATCCCAACGCCCTTCGGACCATTGACGACTACCTGCGAGAGGCGGCGCTGAACAACACGGGACTGCGGGCGAAGTTCGATCAATGGAGAGCCGCCGTCGAGCAGGTGCCGCAGGCCCGTGCCCTGCCGGATCCGCGATTCAACTACGAGTACTTCGTCCGGCGAGTGGAGCGGCAGATGGGCCCCGAACGCCAGAGACTCCGTCTGACACAGATGTTCCCATGGTTCGGTGTTATTGAGGCCCGCACCGACGAGGCCGCCGCCCGGGCCAAGGCCGCCCACAAGGACTATGAGGCCGCCAGGCTGGGACTCTTCTACAAGGTCAAGGAGGCCTTCGATGAATACGCCTACCTGGGCCGGGCGGTGAGCGTCGCCGAGCAGAACCTCGAGCTGCTCAAGCACTTTGAGCAGGTTGCCCGGACGAAGTACATCGCCGCGGCCGCCACGCACCCGGATGTGATCCAGGCCCAGATCGAACTGATTACCCTGGAAGATAAGCTCGTGAGCCTTCGCAGGCTCCGCGAGCCGACCGTGGCCGCACTCGATGCAGCACTTAACCGCCGATCGCAGACCCCGCCGCCCTGGCCGGCCAGACGCCCGCTTGCCCCGGTGAAGCTGGACCGCGCGGCATTGACGGCCGATATGGTCGCCGGCAACCCGCAACTGGCCGCCCTGGACTACGAAGCCGAGGCCGCACGCGCCCAGGTGGAGTTGGCAAAGAAACGTTTCTACCCGGATATCGAGCTTGGGGCCGGATGGATGGACATGGTCGCCGCGGGCGACGGCGGCAGGGATGCCATTGTGGCCATGTTGTCCGTGAATCTGCCCGTCTGGAGGGATAGCTACAAGGCCGCCGAGCGACAGGCCCAGGCCCGCGCCAGGAGCGTTTCCTCCGCCAGGAGCCAGAGGGCCAATGAACTGGTGGCCCAGTTCGAGCAGGCCCTGTACGCCTTCGAGGACAGTCGGCGGAAAGTCGACCTGTACCAGAACGTCCTGATTCCCAAGGCCCATGAGATGCTGGAGGCATCCGAGGCGGCCTACCGCGCCGGTCAACTGGACTTCCTGAGCCTGGTCAATGCCCAGCGGACGCTGCTGGGGTTTGATCTGGCCCACGAACGGGCGGCCACCGACAATAACCAGCGGCTGGCTGAACTGGAAATGCTTGTGGGTAAAGAGCTTACGGACGGCACTGGCCTGGCGGACGACCATGAGCCTGAAAATGCCGAAAATTGACGCAATTCCCACAGGAATACTATGATACCTGCGTCAAAAGTCAATGTGAGACCAACAACATGAAGGACACACGTCAGACAGGACGTTCAGCAGGCCGCATTGTCGGTATCGGCGTGCTTATGGCATTGGCTCTTGCGGTGGGCATACTGGCGGGTCGGCAGCTTCGGCCTGGGCATCTGTATGAGTCCGCGTCCGAACAGGCGGACGTTGCCGGCCAGACGTGGACCTGCTCGATGCACCCCGAAGTTGTGATGGACAGGCCCGGCAAATGCCCCAAGTGCGGGATGGACCTCATTCCCATGAACTCGGGGACCGGCGATGAGGCCCCGAGGCAACTTGTGGTCTCAAATGACGCGGCCAGACTGATGGAGATCGCTACGGCGCCCGTAGAGCGGAGATTCGTCACGGCCGAGATTCGGATGGTGGGCAAGATCGACTACGACGAGACGCGGGTCAAGTCGATTACCTCATGGGTGGCCGGCCGCATCGACCGATTGTACGTCGACTACACGGGCATCACAGTCGCCGAAGGCGACCACATGGTCTACATCTACAGCCCGCAACTGCTCAGCGCCCAGGCCGAACTCATCCAGGCCGGCCGAAGCGTCTCGGCGATGAACGCCGACAGCTCGGATCTGGTCCGTCGCTCCATCGAGGGAACGCTCAAGGCCGCCCGCCAGAAGATGCGCCTGCTGGGCCTGACGGAGCAGCAGGTGGGCGACATCGAAAGGACCGGCGAGCCCACGGATCATCTGACGATCTACTCGCCGATGGGCGGCGTGGTGATCGAAAAGAGCGCGACCGAGGGTATGTACGTCGAAACGGGCACGCCGATCTATCGCGTTGCCGACCTGTCGCGGCTGTGGGTTCGGCTGGACGCCTATGAATCCGACATGATGTGGATACGCTACGGCCAGGAGGTGGTCTTCGCGGCCGAGGCGTATCCCGGCGAAATATTCCGAGGCACGATCAGTTTCATCGATCCGATGATCAACGAAAGGACGCGGACGTACAAGTTGCGCCTGAACGTGGACAACTCGGACGGGCGGCTCAAGCCGGAGATGTTCGTGCGGGCGGTGGTTCGTTCACGGGTCGCCGCCGCCGGCCGGGTGATGGACCCCAACCTTGCGGGCAAGTGGATATGCCCGATGCATCCGGACATCGTCAAAGACGGACCGGCCCCGTGCGATATCTGCGGCATGGACCTGGTGACGGCCGAGTCGCTGAAACTGGCCGGCGCCGCCGGGCCGGATGAGCCGCCACGGGTGATACCGGCCTCGGCGCCCCTGATCACGGGCAAACGCGCCGTGGTCTACGTTCGGATTCCCGACGTCAACGAGCCGACCTTCGAGGGACGCGAGGTGCTGCTCGGCCCGCGGGCGGGTGACTACTATATCGTCAAAGAGGGTCTGGCCGAGGGTGAGCGAGTTGTAACCAACGGCAACTTCAAGATTGACTCAGCCCTGCAGTTGCGCGCCAAGCCGAGCATGATGAGCGCTGAAATGTGGGGCGAGCCCGAGGCGGCCGATGGAACCGAGCAGACGATCTGCCCGGTGATGGGCGGCAAGATCGACAAGACCGTCTTCACGGAGTACGAGGGCACGAAGGTGTACTTCTGCTGCCCTGGTTGTATCGTGGAATTCCACAAAGACCCGCGGAAGTACCTTGGCAAACTGCCGCAATTCGGCGGCAGGGAAACCCCCGCGCAATAGATGCCATGACCTATAACGAGTGATTCGCCACGTTCAAGGAGATTGAAAATGAAAGCGTCAAAGACCAATGTGCTGCTGAGAATTCTTCCGGCACTGCTGTTGGTGGTATCGGTTGGACTGTTTCTGAGCGGTTGCCGCGGCGACAGCAATGCCGGGACATCGGCCGAGGACCACAGCGA
>DSDB01000060.1 GCA_011057845.1 Phycisphaerales bacterium
ACAGTTGCACGCTGCGTCGCGTCGACCACGACACGAGCCTTCACCGCCTGTCGCCCGGACCGATTCGCCATCACGATCCCCGCCACCTGCCCGGCCTCGTCCGTCAGGACGTCCGTCGCGTAACAGCCGTACAGGAACTCCACGCCGGCATCCATCAGGGCTTGGTCCAGCGCCCGCTTGACCTGCATCGGCGAGGGCGGCCGTCGGGCCTGGACCGCGTCCTTCGGTGCGTCATCCTCGATAATAACCTCCCCCAGCAGGATCCGACCGGCGGCATCGCTCTTCTTCACGGCCAGCTTCACATACCGCGCCCGCGTACTAACCACGGCCGACAGCGGCACGGGCCCCCAAGGCTCGGGAATGGATTCACCTTTGCGATTATTCTCTATCCGGGCGACTGCCTCGAACGGTTTGCCGTTTCCGGCGGCCGATACAACGACCCGGTCCACCTCGAAGTCGTCCGCGGCCCCGTTGCGGCGCTGGTAGGCCATCACATGGACCCTGGACAGATTCCGCTCGCGTCCCAGATCGGCCACGATCTCCACATCCCCGTCGTATTGCACGCTCTGGCTGGATGCACTGTGGTATTTGCCATCCGTCAGCAGGGCCGGAGGGTCGGTGTCTCTGTGAGCACTGGCCGAAACAACATCGGTTGTGTAGGTAAAGGGCACGCCCACCGCGCCGATCCCCAAGTCATCCGGCTCAGCGAAGACCGCCTTCTCCAAGTCCGACCGCGGCTGTTCATCCGGTTCAAGCCACAACCGATAGGTTCCGCACAGGTCCTCCCCCAGGTAAGGCCGCTCGGCCGCCAGAAACACCCTGGCGCCATCACGGGCTGCCGCAACCGCCGCCGATACCCCCGCCGACGAGCCCCCAATGACCACCACATCCACGTCGAAGGCCACCGGAATCCTCCTGGCCGACTCATTGATCGCCCTGGCCGGTGGCACAGGCTGCACCGTCGAGCGGACCAGCTCAACGGCCTCTGAACTGCCGGAAACGGTTGCCGAACCACTATCCTTTGAGCAGCCCACGGCCGCCAGCACGCCCAGAGCGTACCAGACAGATAGAACCAGCCGAACCGCATGTCGCATGGGTCGAATCCTTTCACAGAATCGGCGGGGACAGGGCAAAAACCGCCTGCACGGCAGCGCCAAAGGCTTTTTTCAAGCCACTGACGCCACGGGACCGATGGTCAACAGGTGGTTATTATGCCAGTTTCACGAAGACGTGTAAACCTTATCCTGGGCCGCCGCAGACCCGGTGCTTGACACGATGGCCTGGGAACCTAAAATCGCCCCCTATGCCTGATCTGATACCCCGTAAGAAGAAGAAACACCGGCGCAACGTCGTTGTGGACTGGCTGCAGTATGTGGCGCTGCGCTCGGCGCTGGTATTCGTCTTCATTTTCGACGTCCAGACCATCCTCAACTTCGCCTGCTTGCTCGGCTCGCTGCTCTGGAAGCACTACACACGGGGCCGGCAGCGTGCCCTGCACAACCTGAGGACCAGCTTCCCCGACAAGGACGAGGCCTGGCTCGAAGCCGTCGGACACCGCAGTTTTCAGCATATCGTGATGCTTGCCGCCGACGTCTTGTTCACCCCGCGACTGGTCAAGAAATACAACTGGCGCGACTATTCGCGTTTCAAGACCGCCGAACGGGCCAAGTGGATGATCAAAGAGGGCAAGGGCATGCTCCTGGTCGCCGCCCACTACGCGAATTTCGAGATTCTCGGCTATATGCTGGGGCTCTTCGGCTACAACATCTACAGCATCGCCCGCCCCTTCGACAATCGCTTTCTCAACCGCTACCTCTACGGCGTCCGCCAGAGGGCGGGTCAGCGGATCATCGACAAGAAAGGCGCCAGCCGCCTCATGGACCGGATTGTCGCCGAAGGCGCCGCCCTGTGCTTCATCGCCGACCAGGACGCCGGGCGAAAGGGCGTTTTCGTCGATTTCTTCGGCCGAAAGGCCAGCACCTATAAGAGCATCGCCCTGCTGGCCATGGCCTATCACCTGCCCATCGGCGTCGGCTACAGCCGCCGCGTCGGCAACCGCTTTTTCTTTGAAATCGGCGTCAATCGCATCATCATGCCACAGGAATGGGCCGACAAAGACGATCCCATGACCTGGATCACCGCCGAATACACCCGCGCCATCGAGCAATTCGTCCGCGAGGACCCCAGCCAGTACTGGTGGCTCCACCGCCGCTGGAAGCACCGCCCCAAAGGCGAAATCCCCGACACCGAGCAGGTCTGGGCCCATATCAACGCGGTCGTATCAAGGTCCGCTGAACACAGGCAAACCGAGCAGACCACGCGCTGAACCCCATTGGGCGGGAGCCTGCGCTTACAGCCCGTCTCCGCACATGCAAGGACCTACAGAACCGCTACCGCGACCCCGATGAACATGGTAATCCCGGCGGAATACGGGGGTTTGGGGCTTGAAACAGGCCCTCATATCTGGTATAAAGAATTCAGCCGGTCGGGGGCCGTGCAGGTGGTTTGTGCCCTTGAACCGGCAAGAGGCAGGAGTTGGTGTATTGAACGCAGTCTTCGCGGTAACATGCTTGAAGGAGGATCCACCATGTTCAAGAAGGCCCTTTGCGCCCTGATGCTGCTGGCGGTTCTCGGCGGTATCGCCGCGACGTGCAACGCCGCGCCCCTGATTACCAGTATCGCCCGAAGGAACCCCAACACCAACAGTAGCGACACGGAGCCGGTCATCTCCCCGACTCTGATCGCGGAAGGGTCCGTGTTGTTTGTCGATCGCACTCATGTAATGGCGATGGTGCCCCCCCGCCTCCTTGGGGCCGAGTACGTGCGCAACGCCAATGACGACAAGGACAACCCCAACCACGAACTGGACGTGACCATCGGACAGGCCTGTCTGCTTTACCTGCTCATCGACAACCGGATGGGCGACAATGTCCGAACCGACCCGCCGAACCTGACGGTCGCCGGAATGAGCTGGGTTACGCAGGCCGGATTCACGCTGACCCAGATGACCGTGGAGAACGACGAAAACGCCGACGGCAGTCTCAATAACACCTTCGGGGTCTATGTGAAGCCCGTCACGCCCGGCACCTATACGTTGTACGGCCAGAATGACGGAAGCAGCCGGAATATGTATGTCGTCGCCGCGGCCCTGCCGCCAACGAAGGCGCTCAACCCCGCGCCGACTGACGGAAGCACGATAACCACCGGCGGAACCACGCTCTACTGGGAACCCGGCGATTACGCTGTGCAGCACCATCTGTTCTTCAGCGCCAGTCGCTCCGAGGTGGAGAATCGTCTTGGCGCCGCCGACAAAGGACTGGCCGCGAGCCCATTCTATATCATTACCGGTCTGAAGCCCGGAACCACCTACTACTGGACCGTCGACGAGGTCAACGACCTTCACCCGGACAGCCCATGGGCCGGCGACGTCTGGAGCTTCTCGGTCATGTCCGGTAAGGCCTCCAATCCCACGCCTTTCGACGGGGCCAAGTATCTGCCGACGAACGTACAGCTCGCGTGGTCCACGGGTTACCTGAGTCTCTATTATGAGGTCTACTACGGCACTGACTACGACACGGTCAACAATGCCACGACGCCCAATGCGATGGTTACCCCGGTCACACACGGCCTGACCGGTTTGGCCAACGACACAACCTACTACTGGCGCGTCGATGCCGTCGATCAGAGTGCCACAAAGTACAAGGGCGACGTCTGGACCTTTCGCACCGTTCCCGTCATTACCGTACAGGACCCGAACCTCGTAGCATGGTACAAATTCGACGCCGGCTACGGCACGAGGGTCCTGGACTGGTCGGGGCACGGCCGCGACGGAGCCATCAACGGCACGGTAAACTGGGTCAGCGGCCTGTTCGATGGGGCCCTGGACTTCATCGGCGACGACGGCGGCTACGTAGAGATGCCGGCGGCCTCCATCGGCCTGACCAACAGCCGAGGCTCCGTCGCCATGTGGGTCAACAGCACCCAGATCGACGACGAAGGCCATATCTGGTACGCCTGTGATGAGACCAGCGGCGACGGTTTCGGTGGACAGGATGAAATGCACGTCAACATGGACGACGACAGCGGCGGGATGATCCGCTACTGGGTCCTGGGCACCGACGGCGGCACCGGCACGAATATCAGTCTCAACCACCCCTGGACTCCGATCGACGCGTGGGTCCACGTGGCCGCCACCTGGAGCGAACCGGACGGCATGCGGTTCTACATCAACGGCGTCCAGGTCGGCTCGGCCCCGCACAACAACCCCGGCAATCTCAAGACCTACGTCCGCCTGCGGCTGGGCCACGCCAACAGCGGCGACCGCTACTATGACGGCATGATCGACGACTTCCGCCTGTTCAACCGGGCTATTACGCCCGCCGAGGTCATCGCGGCCATGCGGGGCAATCCGCACGTCGCATGGAACCCCAAACCCGGCAACGGAGCCGTCTTGGATATCGAAACGGCCCGCCCCCTCGCCTGGTCTCCCGGCGACGGCGCGGCTATGCACGACATCTACTTCTCAACGGACATGGCCGCCGTCGAGACCGCCACGACATCCACCTCCGGCGTCTACGTCGGCCGGCAGGGACCCAACACCTATGATCCGGGCGCCCTGGGCTTCGGCGGAACCTACTACTGGAGAGTGGATGAGGTCGCCGCCGACGGCATGACGATCCATAAGGGGTATCTCTGGGCCTTCACAACGCTTGACCACCAAGTCGTGGAGGACTTCGAGAGTTACGGCGACAGCACGGTCGTTGGCGCCGCCGGTAGCCGCATGTGGTACACCTGGCGGGACGGCTACGGCTGGACCGACCCAAGCACCGTCGGCGGCAACGGAACCGGCTCGCTCATCGGCAACTGGCCCCCGCCCGTGGCCGAGACGGCGGTGGTGCATGGCGGCCGCCAGTCGATGCCGTTCTGGTATGACAACTCCGGAACGGGCGCCGATGCCCTCGGAACGCTCATCACCGCCAAATACTCCGAAACCACCCGGACCTTCGCTGTGCCCCAGAACTTCACACGAAACGGCCTGCGGGCCCTGTCCGTGTGGTATCGGGGCTTCCCCGGCGAGATGGGGGCGTTTTCCACGGCCGGCAATCAGTATACGGTCACCGGCGCCGGCGCCGACATCTGGAACATGCTCTACCCCGGGCAGGTCGCGGCCGACGGCTACCACGACGAGTTCCATTACGCCTACAAGCAGGTCCACACCGGCGTATTCACCCTCAAGGTCAAGGTTGAGAGCGTGCAGAACACCAATGCCTGGTCGAAGGCCGGGATCATGATCCGCGCCACGCTCGACGGAGGTTCACCCAATGCCCTGTTAGCCGTCACCCCAGGCAACGGCACAACCACCCAGATACGAACCGATCCGGGCGGGACCACCACGAGCACCCGCGATCCCAATTTCACGGCGCCGCTGTGGATTCGCATCTCCCGAAACTCCGTTGGAGACCTGAGTTCTTCGTTCTCCAGCGACAACGTCAACTGGACGACGATCCCGGCAACCAACAATCTCCCCGTCCCGGGATTCCCCATCTACATCGGCCTGGCCGTCACCAGCCATTCCAGCGGCAACCCCTGTACGGCGGTCTTCAGCAACTTCACGATGGACGATGTGGCGGTCACCGGCCTTCAGCATCAGGACATCGGCATCCTCAGCAACGACAAGGCCCCGCTGTACATGGCCCTGACTGATTCGCTCGGGCGCCGCGCCGTCGTGAACCATCCGGACCCCAACGCCGTCCTGGCAACCGCATGGACCCAATGGAATATCGACATGGCGGGCTTCTCCGGCGGCAGTGTCGATCTGACAAAGGTCTCGAAGATCTCGCTGGGCGTTGGGATACCGGGCTCCGCGACGCCGGGGGGGGCGGGCAAGTTATATTTCGACGACATCGCCCTCTATCCGCCGCGGTACATCCCCGGCATGGGTACGCCGCTGGCCGCCGACCTTAACGGCGACGGCACCGTCGATTTCCGCGATGCCCGGATCGTCGGCGCCGAATGGCTGCGGTCCGACTACACCGCCCCGCCGCTATTGAGCTGGTACAAGCTCGACGGCAACGGTCTGGACAGCTCCGGCAACAATCATCATGCCGACCCGTGCAGCGATCCCAGCGGCCGCGTGCCGTTGTATGCCGCATCCATGCCCGGCTTCACCACCGCCGTGGACGTTAACGGCGGCGGCGACTGCCTTATCAGCCCCGGCGCAGGGGCCTATATGAACGGCCTGGACGCCGTCACGATCATGGCCTGGATCAAGTCGGACATCGTCGGCACGGACAAGGGCTTCCTCGACTTCCAGACGCCCAACGGCAACGACTCGCGGGACCTTCGCTACGATGCCGCCGGCGCCAGCGGCGGCGGCGTCAACGTCATCAAGGTCGGCGTCACCACCACGGCCGGCGAGCAGAAGCTCGAAAGCCAGAGCAACGTCCAGACCACGAACTGGCAGCATGTCGCCATCACCTGGTCCAG
>DSDB01000330.1 GCA_011057845.1 Phycisphaerales bacterium
AATGATGGTATCGTGTGGTGTATCCTCACCAATGGCATCAAGTGGCGCGTATATCGGAGTATAGAGAAGTGTGCGGCCCCCGACAAGCTGATGTACGAGGTCAGTCTGGACCCGGAGGCCTCGGAGGGCATGACCGTCGAACAAATCGCCCGGAGAATGTGGCGTTTTTCGCGCGAGGAAATGGCCAAAGGTTCGCTGGATGCACTGGGCGAGCAGACCTTCACCGACGGCAAGGTCCGCAAGGCCCTTCAGGCCCTCCTGAGCGACCCACCTAGACAGTTGTTGAATCTGGTCCGCAAAGCAGGCGCCGACCAGAATCTTACCACGCAACAAATCAAGGCAAGCCTCATGCGAATCACCGGCGAGGTGAACCCGGGGCAACCGCCGACGGGCGCCGCAGTTGCTCCCGGCGCATCTTCGTTGTCGCCGTCAGCGCGTTCTCGCGGTGCAAAACAGGCTTGGGAGACAAGGCGAGCCGCAAGAAGTGAGAGCCCCTATGACGAAGCTCACCATCTGGCAGGCAAGCCGCAGGAAGCGGTCGCGCTTTTCAAGGCGCTGGATCGCATCTGCATGTCCTTCGCTCCATCGGACTTGTCACGGCGTTATCTTGCGAAATCGGTCAACTACGACCACGGCAAACGCTGCTTTTGCAGCGTACATGTGCTGCAAACGGGCCTGAGAATCTGGCTCCCACTCAAGTGCGGGCATATCGAGAACCCGCCCGCCTTCGCCCGCGATGTCTCCAACATCGGCCACTGGGGGACCGGGGACGTGGAGCTTCGTATCAGCAATCGGGCGGAACTCGATATGGCGGCAGACCTGATTCGGCGTTCTTTCGAGTC
Source organism: Phycisphaerales bacterium (assembly GCA_011057845.1). Taxonomy (GTDB): domain Bacteria; phylum Planctomycetota; class Phycisphaerae; order Sedimentisphaerales; family Anaerobacaceae; genus UBA2266. The sequence continues at coordinate 843 of DSDB01000330.1, forward strand.
TACCCGATGACAGACGGCAGCCATCGGAACCGTACGGAAGACCCGTGTAGCCGCGGAAGGCCGGCCGTGTTTCTGGACCGCGATGGGACGATCATTGAGGACCGCGGCCACCTGTTGGACCCCTCGCAGATCGTGTTCTATCCTGAGACCTTCGATGCCCTGCTGCGGCTCCGGGAGCAGTTTCTGTTGTTTATCGTGACACACCAGCCGGGCATCGCCCGGGGCCTGATCACCCGCGAGCAGGCCGACCGGGTCAACCTGGCCGTGGTTGCGGCCCTGGCCGAGCGCAGCATCGTCATCACCGACGTCTACGTATGCCCGCACGAGCGTTCGCAGGGGTGTGCGTGCGTCAAACCCAAACCCTATTTCCTCAAGCAGGCGGCCGCCCGCTACTCCATCGATCTGGCCGCTTCGTTCACGGTCGGCGACCACCCCCACGATGTCGAACTGGCGGTCAACGCCGGGGCCCGCGGCATCTACGTCCTGACCGGCCACGGACGAAGGCACCAGAGCGAACTACCTCCTGACGCCATCGTCGTCCCCACCATCGCCCAAGCGGCCGAACGAATCCTCGACCTGCACCGGCGGAACGCCCCCGAAGCCGGCTGAAGGGACCTGACAGCTTACCCGCGACGGACAACATATCCGCACGTGCGCATGCCGGATCCGATCCGGCATGCGCGACGTGGGAAGTCCGTTCTATTTGAGTTCAAACTCGGCCGTCTTGCCGCCGACGGCGACGCGGAACGTGCCCGGCTCCAGGGTCGGGCGGCCGTCGGCCCCGATGAACTCCAGGGCCCGGCGGTCCAGCCGGAATGTCACGGTCTGGCTTTGGCCCGGCTCCAGCGCGATCCGCTCGAAGCCCGCCAGCCTCCGCACCGCCGGCGTCACCGAAGCCACCAGGTCCGAGAGGAACAACTGCACGGTCTCCTTGCCCGCGACGGCCCCGGTGTTGGCGACCTCGACGCCGACCGTCAGCACGTCGTCGGCCGTCATCTCCGTGCGGTCCAGGACCAGGTCGCCGTAGGTGAATGTCGTATACGAGAGCCCGAAACCGAACGGCCACTGCGGGTCGAACTTGTTCGGAGCCGCGTCCTCGCTGGGCTTGTGGTCGTAGGTCGTGTGGTAGCCGGCGTACCGGGGATACGTAAACGGCAGTTTTCCGCCGGGGTTGGCGTCGCCGAAGAGGACATCGGCCACGGCCCGGCCGCCCTCCATGCCCGGCAGATACGCCATCAGAATCGCCGCCGGCTTGTCGGCGACGTCGCGGAACACCCGTGGACGGCCTTGCACCAGCACCAGGACCACCGGCTTGCCCGTCTCGGCCAGGCGGCGGATGAACGCCCGCTGAACCGGCGGCAGCGTCAGGTCGTGGATATTGCCCGGCGTCTCGCAGTACGTCGGCTCGCCCATGCACGCGACCACCACGTCGGCGCGCTCGGCCACCTCGAAGGCCTCGGCGGCGTTGATGTCCTGCTCAAAGTCCACGCCGGGGATGTACGCCACATTGTTCGGCCCGCACTTCTCCAGTATCGCCTCAAAGAGGGTCAACTTCTCGGCGGGGTACAGGTCCTCGCGGTCGCCCTGCCACGTAATCGTCCAGCCGCCGTTGAGCACCGACAGTTTGTTCGCCGTCGGGCCTGTCACCAGGACCTTGACATCCTTGTTCAGCGGCAGGGTGTTGGCATCGTTCTTGAGCAGGGTCATCGCCTCGGTCGCCGCCTGGAGGTTCATCGCCGTCGAGGACGCGATCGCCACGCCGCTCCAGAGCGTGGTGTCCGGGTACGGCCGCTCGAACAGGCCCAGCCGGAACTTCACCCGCAGGATCCGCGAGACGGCCTCGTCGATGCGGCTGACGGGCACCTGACCCTCGTTGACCAGCGCCAGCAGCGTCTCATAGAAGCTGAAATCATACGGGACCATCGACATGTCGATCCCCGCCATCACGGCCATCCTCACGGCCTCGCGGCGGTCCTTGGCCACCTTTTCGCGGGTGTAGAGATTCTCGATATCCGCCCAGTCCGACACGACGAAGCCCTCAAAGCCCAGCTCGCCCCTCAGCACGTCCGTCAGCAACCGCCGGCTGGCATGCACCGGCACGCCGTTGATCTCGGATGAGTTGACCATGACGGTGGCCACGCCCGCCTCGACCGCGGCCGCGAACGGCTTGAGGAATATCTGGCGAAGCTGTGTCTCCGGGATGTAGGCGGGCGTGCGGTCCATGCCGCTGGCCGGGACGCTGTAGCCCAGATAGTGCTTCATGCACGCGGCCACCTTCGTCGGATGGCCGATATCGTCGCCCTGCTGGCCCTCGATGTAGGCGGCCCCCAGGACCGACGCCAGGTACGGGTCCTCGCCGAAGGTCTCATAGAACCGCGGCCACCGCGGGTCGCGGGCCAGGTCCAGCACCGGGTTGAAGTTCCAGGGAATACCCGAGGCCCGCGTCTCAAACGCCGCCACCGCCCCGAGGTCCCGCATCAGTTGACGGTTGCCCGTCGCCGCCATGGCGATGTTCTGCGGGAAGATCGTCGCCTCCAGCGTGTAGTTGGCCCCGTGGATGGTATCGATGCCGTAGATCACCGGAATCCGCAGCCGCGTCTTCTCGGTGGCGACATACTGAATGTTGGTGATGATCTCGCGCCAGTTCTTGAGCGTCCGCGCCTGGCCGCCGCAGTTGAGGATCGAACCGACGTGGTGGTCCAGGACGGCGTCGAACAGCTTCTTCGGATCGCACTTGAAGTAGCCGTCCTCCTCCGTGCCCTTGACGACCTCCAGGGTGATCTGGGTCATCTGGCCGACCTTCTCCTCCAGCGTCATCTGCGCCAGCAGTTCGGCCACCCGTGCCTCGATAGGGCCGGCCTGGGGGCTGGTCATAGCCACGGAAGCGGCCATTACGTCCGGCTCGGCCTCGGTCTCGGCCGCGACCTCGGCGATCGGCGGCAGACTGCCGGCGTCGTCCAACTCCATAACCCTGTCCACCCGGCGGCTGCGTTCGCACCCTGCGCAGGCAACGACAACCAGCACCAGTACCATGGCCGGCTTCTTCATTTTCAGCACCCTTTCCGTTCTTGCGATAATCGCATCCTGATGAGGCGTTCTCCTCCGTGCGTGCCGTCCGGTCGCCCTTCTCCGTGCGGGAATCCATTGCCAGGCGACCCTGACAATCAGCCGTATATTATACCATATCCGCCGCCCTTTTCAAGGCCCAAACCGCAATTATTATTGGAACATCTTGTTGATATCGAACGCCATCAAAACCTCCCCATGCCGTATGTACAGCACCCCGTCGGCGATCGACGGATGCGCCCAGTGCTTGCCCGAGCCGCGCGTGATCGTAAACGAGCCGACAATGTCGAACTTCTCCGGCGTCGCCCGCACCAGCGCCAGGTTGCCCGTCTCCTCCTCATAGCAGTACAGCATCCCGTCCGCATAGACCAGCGAGCCCTTGTTCCCGTTCCAGTCCGCGTCGTACATCAGCTTGCCCGTGTCCCACTCCACGCACGCCCACGAGCCCTTCGTCGTGCTCTCGAACGTCGAGCCGTACAGGAACCCGTCCACCAGCACCAGCCCGCCGTGATGCGTATCGAGCACCGGCTGATTCCATGCCTTCTCGACGCCGCCCCCATCGGCCGCCAGCCTCAACTGCGTCCCCCCAAGCACGTACTCATGCTCGACCACGTTCGCCACGAAGATGCCGACGGACGATGGACGATGGACGATGGACGCGTCCGTCATCCCTCGTCCCTCGTCCCTCGGTATGCGCCCCACCACCGGCGTCACCGCCGAGGTCCCGTATGACGCCGGATAGGGATATTGCCACCGCAGCGCCCCCGTCCCCGCATCCACGCCGATGACCAGCTTCTCCATCATCGTCACAAGCAGCCGCCCGCCCTCATGCTCCACGAGCATCGGCGACGAATACGCCGGGTTCTCCTCATAACCGCTCGTCGCCCAGATCGTCTCGCCCGTCCGCTTATCCAGCGCGGCCATCAACCCCTTCCTGCCGCCCGGCGTTACATACACCTTGTCCCCATCGATCAGCGGCGAGCAGACCATCCCCCAGCGAATGTTGTTGCCCTCGAATTTTTTGAGCGTATCGACCGTCCATATCCGCTCGCCCGTCTTCACATCATGGCACGACAGGACGCCCATCCCGCTGAAGATATACAGCCGCGGCCCATCGACTGTCGGCGTCGCCCGCGCCCCCTTATACGACCGCGTCCACTCCGGCCCGTAGGGGACCTTGTAGCGGAGGTTGCCCCCCGTATCGTAACAGAAGAGCACCCCCTCATTGCCCACCATCCCGGTCAGATAGACCGCCCCGTCGGCCACGGCCGCCGAGCCGTAGCCGATCCCATGCCCATCGGCCGACCATAGCAGCCGCGGCCCGCCCGTCGGCCAGGACTTCAGCAGGCCCGTCTCGGCGGACTTGCCGTTGCGATCGGGCCCCATGAACTGAGGCCAGTCCGCCGCCGGGCACAACCCGGCCGTCAAAAGGACGCCCACAGCGGCTGCAACAAAGGTGCTCATTCTCATAGATTCGGTTCCTTATGCCATTTGAGCGGCTTGCCGCCCTATGATACCGTATCCCGTCGCCGCCCCGCAACCCGCCCGCCACGGAACGTCCAATAACCGCCCAATTGCGCCCCTGGCGGCGGTTTCGGCCGTGGTGAAACCGCCCCCTGATGGTATACTGTCAGTGTATGACAAGGCCAGAGGCTCAGACCGAAAGCACGCAAACCACGGAACAGCACGCCCGCCCGGTGCATCCTGAAGACCAACAGCGGCGTTCCCTGGCACGCAAGGAGTATTCCGTGAGCCGGAGCCGTTCATTGGCAAGGCGTCTCCGCGCCGGCGACAAGGACGCGGCCGACGAGCTGGTCGACCGATACACCGACCAGGTCTATCTGTTGATGCGGCGTCTGGGCCACGGACACCAGACCAGCGAAGATCTGGCCCAGGAGACGTTCCTCAGCGCCTGGCGGCACATCGGCCAGTTACGGGACGACGGGGCCCTCAACGGCTGGCTCTACAAGATCGCCGGCAACGTCTCCCGCGTCTACTGGCGGCGTCAGAAGGGTCGCCGACTGCACGATGTGGAGGACTTGGACGTGGCCGACCCGTCCGTCGCCGGTCATGCCGCGGCCGGGCATGACGAAGAACTGGAGCGACTGCGGGAGGCCGTCGAGACCCTCCCGTGGAAGCTCAGGCAGGCCGTGGTCCTGCACTATATGCAGCACTTGACAATCTCAGAGGCCGCCCAGGCCGCCGGTATCCGCGAAGGAACCCTCAAAAGCCGCCTCAGCCGCGGCCTCGACGCCCTTCGCAGGGCGCTGGCCGACGGCCGTTAGCACAGGTACCACGCATGGACAAGCAGAGAATCGAAACATTGTTGCAGGAGCTGGCCGAGCAGCCCGTCGGCGACTATCGGCCGGGCCTGGCCCAGGACATCAAATCCCAGGTGCCCCCGCGCCTCCACCCCCACCGCGGCCTGGACACCATCAACATCATCATCGACCTGCGGATCAGCCGCGTCGCCGCCGCCGTCGTCATCATCGGCACGCTCCTGTTCTTTGCCCGGTTCTTCCACC
>DSDB01000140.1 GCA_011057845.1 Phycisphaerales bacterium
ATATTAGTGTTAGTGTTGTCCTGCGGCGGCGTGCGCAGCAAGGCAAACTGGGGTGGCAAGCGTGTTTAGTTGTCTACGTATGAAGTGCGGGTGGTGTGTGTTCGCGCTGACGTGGTTGTGCGTCATCGCTGCGCTGATTGGCTATCGATACGACAGACGCTTTCGAATGCCAGCCGACCCTGCCGTGTCGAGCGAGCATTTCACCGTGCCCGACAACGAGATACGGGGATTCGCCGCCTGGCGGCATGAGTCGGGCCATCCGCAGCGCCCGCGGTATCATGTTTCGTTCGACCGATTGCGTTCGGTCAATGGTCGTGTCGGCCAGTTCCGCACCGCTCTTACGAAGACGGTCTGCATCGATAATCTGAATCTGCGGCTTTTTACTTACGCGACCGCGCCAAACGACGGCGATGTAACACCCGCCGCCCATGCCGCCGCTGCTGTCGCTCCTGAACACTATGTGCTGGGCGACGCCGTCAACAGCCTGCTCGACGCCCGCAGCAACTACCGCCTGAACATCAATTTCAATAACACCACCGAAGTGACCATCCGGGGCTTTGGCTATCACCTGACCGCCGAGGACCGGCCGGGCCTGGCCGTCAAGTGCGCCCGAGCCAACATCTTCGACTGGCCGCAAATCACCCTGCGTGGAAACGCCACCATCACCGCCGACGATGGAACCGTCTTCCAGGCGGCCAACATCCGCTGGAACACAAAGAACAACACCTTCAGAGCCGATGGAACCTGTCTACTGACCCGCGGCGGCGTCCAGACGATCGGCCGCGACCTGTGCGTGGACGCCCGGCTGGAGGTTGTCGAGGCGCCCAACAGACACGAGCTATCGGAGGTCGGACCTCGGCCGCACGACCGCTCCTCACCGGCCGGCGGGGAGCCGCTGCACCCACAATACGCCATAAGCAATGCGCCGCATTAAACAGGAGTATATCCAATGACCAAGACCCCAACGATTGCCGCAATTGCCCTGGGCCTTCTGTTAGCCGCCGGGGCCCGCGCCGACTGCAACAATGACTGCGACACCCTCTACACCAACGATGCCCGCGCGGCGTTGTTTCCCCTGAGTATATCGGGGGCCACGACCGCCTATAACACCCTCGAGACCGCCATGGCCGATGGCAACTGCAATACGTGTCCGGACATCGTCTTCATGCACGCTCTGGCCAGGGTTGTCATGCTGTTCACCGATAACGGCGACGTCCTTGTCAATGACGGCCTCTTTGAAATCGCCGAGGCCTTCGGCATCACGATCACCGGCGATATCCTGACGCAACTCGACGTGGTCATCCCGGACATGAAAGACGGCAGCAAGTGGGTATTTCCGGCCAACTCGCCGGACGCCGACGCCCTGCGCGACATCATCGACAACCAGATACTGCCCGTTATTGACGAGATACTCGCGGACCTGGAGAACTTTCCGAACCCCGATGGTCCGGCGTGGACCTTCGTCCTGACCGACGATGAAACCGGCGCCGGCCAGGACATCGAAGTGGACTACGGCGACATCCTGCTCTTTAAGGCCATGCTCTACAGCCTCAAGGCCACTTTGGAGTACCAGAGCCCCTGGAACTTCGACATGGGGATCGACCAGACGGCCCTGAACAACTACCTGCGCAACACAGGCCTTGGCGAGCCCCAGACCATCGCCGAATTCCAGGCCCTGCTGAACATCTTCAGCCTCGACATCCGCAACTTCATCCAGAACAATATCCCGATCGCCGCCCTGAACGCGCCCGACCCGTTCGATGTGATCGACATCGAGGACCTGTGGTCCAAGTTCAGCCTCAACACGTATCTCTTCGGCGCGTATCCCAACTGGGGCATGTTGAACCCCACGGCGGGCTATCTGAACGTCGATGGCCCCACCGTCCTGGCCCAGCTCAAGGCCGACATCCTCAACATCATCAGCATCTATAATGAGGCCATCCAGCACATCACACACGAGAACGTGCCGGAAGGCACGGACCCCCAGGACGATGAACTGATCTACATCGACCCCAACTACGCCTACTTCGCCAACCACTGGCACACGCTCATCAACGACGTCAACAACGCGCTGACGAACGATACGACCTTCCAATTCACGCTGGAGACCACGTTCACCTACGACATATTCCAGGGGGCCGAGAAGGTGGCCACCCTCACCTTTGAACTGGCTCCGGGCGCCTTTGTCGGCCAATGGGGTCTATTCGAACTCGAGCCCGGGGTGGTTCCGGGGCTGCCTTCTCCGTGGACGGTCGTCGATGTGGAGACGGGCTTTTTCGGCGACCCGATCTTTGCGATCGACATGGTTCTCTGGGATGGACCCCAGCAGAACCAGATCGGCTGGGGCTACATCGACGTGGAGGTCAGTGCCGACGGCCAGACGATCACCGATGGAGTCCTCGTTTACAACTATTGGGGCGAGGGCGGCCCCGCCGAGGGCCAGGTGGACGGACTGACCGGCGAGCTGACCAACATGGAGACCGAGCAGGTCACCATAAACCCGAATCCGTTCTTCGGCGATTCCCCGACGTATCCCGATCCGGTTCATATCCGCCATCTCTTCCCGGAGTTGACCAACAAGAACGAGTTCATCCGCGGGACCATGGGCCACGGTCTGGACAATGACCCCACGCTCGGCGGCATCCTGCCGGACATGGCCCAGGACGACTGGGAGGACATCTTCCGCTTTGTCGCCGGCCCGGCCAAGCCGAACCTGGATATCACCAATCCCAACACGGACCCCGTGGACCCCGTCCGGGCCAAGGTCGGTTCCACGGTCAATATCAACGTCACCGTGCTCAATAACGGGCCCGGCAAGGCGTCGCAGTTCGATCTGACCCTCTATCGATCGGGCGACCAGCAGGTGGACAATACCGACACCGCCATTGCGGTTCGGACGATCAGGAGTCTCAACAGTGGCGCCCAGACCACGCAGGTTATGTCTTTTGTGGCGCCGGCGACCGTAGGGACTTGGTACCTGGCGGCCATGGCCGACAGCGGACGGGGCGTCTCCGAGGTCGATGAGACCGACAACTGGAGCGGCGTGATCACCTTCCAGACCGAACCCATCAATAGGGACCTCACCGGGACCATCGCCACCACCTTCGTCAACGGCGCCAAGGGCGGGGATGTCGGCAATGTCAACGTCCTCGTCCGCAACAACGGTAACGACCTTGCCGAAGGGGTCATCGCGATCAACATTTACGCCTCCGCCAATACCACATACGAGGAAGGCGTCGATGCCCTGTTGACCACGGTGACGGCCAAGGTCAAACTCGCCCCCGGCGCCTCCAAGCTCTACCAGTACAAGAAGGTTGCCCTGCCGGCGGTACTGGCCCCGGGCGCCTACTTTTTCCTCGCTCATATCGACGCCACCGGCGTCATTACCCCCGACAACGACTTGGACAACAATGTCGTCGCCACCGACGCGACCGTCAACGTGGCCGAGGCGCACCGCGACCTGATTCCCTCCAACCTAGCCACCACCTTCCCCAATGGTGCCAAACCCGGGGACGTAGGCGACTTCACGTTCAACATCCGCAACGCCGGCAACCTGCCCGTCAGAGGCACCATCGACGTGGACATCCTGGCCTCGGCGGATCAGGCCCTCGGCGATGACACGCTCGTAACCACAAAGCCCGTCAAAATCAAACTCGCCGCCAACGGAATCGTTACGGTGACTATCAAGAAAGTCGCCCTGCCGGCCCTGGATCCGGCGGTCGATGTCTTCTTCCTGGTCCACGTCGACTCGGGCGAAAACGTCGACGAATCCAACGAGGATAACAACGTCGCCTCCACGGCCGCAGCCATCGACATCAACCGGCCGAACGTCGATCTCGCCGGCGTCCTGGCCAATCTGGGCGCCAATGTTCCCGTCGGCGCCAAAGTCACGTTCAATCTGACGGTCACCAACAACGGCGCCGGCGCCGTCAAGCAGAAGGTCCGCATCCAGATATGGGCCTCGGCCGACGCCGCCTACGACCTCGCCGACACCCTCATCGTCAATGTCGAAACCAATCTCAGGCTCAAAGCCGGCGCCCCCAAGCGGCTCAAGCTCAAGGGTGTAATTCCCCCCGGGCTCAATGGGGCGTATCACTTCATTGCGCTGATTGACACGGCGAACGTGCTGGCCGAATTCGACGAGACCAACAACGAGGCCGCGACGCCCGGCACGACGAATATCAACTGATCCATCCGAACAACAGCGAATACGCTCGCATCATGGGCGGAGGCCGTGGTTCGACGTCGTGGCGGCGGGCCGGACCGCCGATGTGCTTGGAGGTTGCGCCCAATGGCGGAGATCCTCACATTCACGGCCCTGGGTGACAACTTTATCCACCTGATCGTCGGCGACGGCGGGGACGCCGTGGTCATCGATCCGGGCGATGCCGGGCCGGTCCTGCGAACCCTTGAAAACAGCGGTCTGCGCCTGATTGTGGCGTTTGTGACCCATCACCACGGCGACCACACGGCCGGGCTATCAAAACTCAAGGCCGCCACCGGCTGCCGCATCTACGGTCCCGACAGCCGCCACATCAGCCCTCTCGATCATCGGGTCTACGACGGCCTGACACTTGACCTGCCTTTCGGTCCTATCCACGTGATCGCCACGCCGGGCCACACGAGGACGTCCGTCTGCTATTTCTTGCCACAGACCCCGGCCGGGCCACTTGGCCAACCCCCTGTGAATGCCGGTGGCACGGGGCCGAGTGCGCCTCAAGCCCGGCAGACTACAGGTCCCGCCCTCTTCACCGGCGATACCCTCTTTACCGCCGGCTGCGGGCGGTTATTCGAGTGCGACGCCTCGGCCATGCACCGATCCCTTGCCAAAATCGCCGCCCTGCCCAACGAGACACTCATCTACCCCGGCCACGATTACGCGGTCGAGGATTACATGTTCACCCTTTCCATCGACCCGCACAACCAGGCCGCTCAGCAGGCGCTGCGGCATCTGCGTGATGCACAGGCCCAGGGCCGCCCCATCGTCCCGACCACGTTGGCGATGGAGAAACAGACCAACCTCTTCCTGCGAACTGATGATCCGGCCCTGGCCGCCACCTTGGGCGTGAGCGCCCACGACCCGGCGGCCGTCCTTGCCGCCCTCCGCCGCCGAAAAGATGCCTTCCAGCCGAGTTGAACTAGCCGCCACGTCTATTCGGTCTTAGCGAGCCCCTTTGCCTCGTGCTCAAGCTCTTGGTACACACGCACCAGGTCCGCCACGGCGTCGGCGCTCTCATCGACATACAGCGCCAGCCAGTCGCCCTGCACGCCCGCCCTGGCCACGCGAATACCGGCCGCCAGCCGCCCGCGATGGTCGCCACCGGCCTCGTCGCCGGCCGCCAGGGCCGCTATCAGCCGATCCGCGAGGCTGCCCTGTGTCTGTTCATAGGCCCGAGCCATCGCCGCAACGACCTTCCGCCCCGCCAGCGTATTGCCCTGACAGGCGTAGTACCGCCCGGCGGCCGAGCCCCACCACAGGCTCGGACCATCCGCCCGTGCGGGATTCTGCTGGGCCGTCCGCCCAGCCGCATCGATTATCGCCAATTGCCGCATATCCCACTGCGGGTCGTCCTTCACCAGCTCGGCCAGCACCGCCTGGGGGCTCATGCCGACGGCCAGCAGGTCCAGCGCCCGCAGCCCCCACTTGGGCTCATGCCAATGCTGTGTGCAGAACGCCCCGACGCCAGCCCGCACGTACGGCACCACCTTTCCCACCGCCGGATACCGGCTGGCCACCGCCACTCCGCAGATCCCCGCCTGCGGGTCCGCGGCCACAATCGAGAATGTACCGGAGACCTCCGTCTGTGTCGATTTTGCCGCGCCGCCGACATCCGACCCGCCCCCCGAAGCGGCGCACCCGGACACCCCGGCGAAGATGCCCCCCAGCAACAAGCCCATTACCACCCGTCTGATGCGTCCGCCGGTTCTCTCGTTCATGGCCGTTCTCCAATCGCAATCGCACGTAGAGCAACGCCCCACACCGGCACCGTGTTACCACAGCCGGGGGCGGACGTCAATGCGGCCAACGGCGGATGTATCGGTTTTTTCCCCATCCAAGGCATTGACAGCCCCAGCGGCAAGTCGCTACAGTACCATCGCTTAGGATTTTTGCGCCCGTAGCTCAATTGGATAGAGTGACGGACTTCGAATCCCATAGGCACGTCTGTAAGTCCTTGTCACACCTGCATTTACAACGCGAAAACGCGGACTCTGCGCGCCAACCGAAGCGCAGACGAAGCCCAAACGAACCCCAAAAGTACATAGTTGGCGCGCGCTTGGCGCGCGCCTAGGCAATTTCGGACAGAAAGTCCGCTGGTGAAGCCGGTCCATTTTGGTATCGACAGAGGTAGCATGAACGGTGAACGCAAGAAGTGGCCTGGGCCGGACGCCGGGCCTGTGGTGTGCCTGGGTTGC
>DSDB01000061.1 GCA_011057845.1 Phycisphaerales bacterium
AAGGGTCACCGCCTATTTTTTCCGATAAGTGGAAGCCGGGTCAAAGACTCTGTCGGCGACGAATTCGAGCTGTCCTGTGGCGGGGTCCAAAGCCCGATAGAAACAGCTCTGGTAGCCTACATGGCATTGGCCGGAATCGACGCGGACCTTCAGGACGAGGCAGTCCTGGTCGCAATCGACGAGAATCCGCTCGATCCGTTGCATGTGGCCGCTCTCTTCCCCCTTCTTCCAGAGTCTCTTTCGGGAACGGCTGAAATAGACGGCAAACCCGGTTTTTCGCGTCAATTCGAGGGATTCGGCATTCATATAGGCCACCATCAGGATTTCGCCGGTGTTGGCGTCTTGGGCGATGGCGGGAATCAGCCCGTCCTGGTCGAATCGGGGAGTGAATTGTGTGCCTTCGTTTATGTCCGGGTTATCGCCCACTTTGCGTATCTCCGTTATGGGGTAGCGATTTGCGGTGTTGCCAAAGGGGGTTCTACCGGTTATGATTGGAAAAAACAAATGCTTTTGGGGATTAAGTCGTTGGCCGACGGCCGTAAATCAGCCAGGACCCGGTACATATCGCTGTTCTTGCGAGCGTCCGTGGCCATTGCTGCGCTGGTATGGGTGTTCTGGGGCCAGGACTGGAGGGAGCTTGCTAAAGTCTTTACCAGACTTACGTTAGGTTATTTCCTATTGAGTCTTGGGATATTCGGGTCGGCCCAGTTCCTGCTTGGGTGGCGGTGGTGGTGGCTACTGCGGGCGCAGGAGATTCATATTGCCTTTCCGTCAGTGGTGCGGCTGCACTTTCTTGGGTTGTTCTACAACAACTTCATGCCGGGGTCGGTCGGTGGAGATCTCTTGCGGATGTGGTATGTGGCCAAGCATACCGAAAAGAAACTGGAAGCGGCCGTGAGCGTGTTCGTGGACCGCGTGGTCGGCCTTGGGGGGATGCTGGTGATCGCAACCTTCTGCTATCTGGCGTTCATGCACGGGCAAGATGTGTTGGCGGTGTCGCGGATCGGCGGCGGTCCGGGGGCATTACTCGCCAGGCACGGGTGGACTCTGGTGTGGGTCCTGGGGGGTATCGTGGCGGCGATGGTGGCTCTGGGGGCAGCCAAGCCGGGTCGGCGGCTACTGAAACGGCTGTTCCACGCTGTCGCGGTGCACGGCCACAGGCTGGCTCGCGAGGTAAGCACATCCGTGGCGGTGTACTGTAGAAGCCCTCTGACCGTGTTCTGGACGCTGACCCTGACGATTCTCCTGCAGACGATGGTGATCGGGTCGTTCTGGGTGCTCGGGGTCGACCTGAAGGTGGACGCTCCTGCACGGTACTACTTTGTGTTTTTCCCGCTGGTTTGGGTGGTGGGTGCGATTCCGGTGAGTATTGCCGGCATCGGGATTCTAGAGGGGGGGCTGGTGGTGCTGTTTACGCGGTTTGCAGGCGTCGAGGCAAGGGAAGTCCTGGCACTGGCACTATGTCAGCGCTTCATCTGGATGCTGGCGTCGCTTCCAGGGGCAGCGGTGCATCTGTTTGGGGCGCACCTGCCGAAAGACTTTTTCGTTGACGCTCCTAATCCTCTGGACTAGATTATGGTATTTGGGTTCTGCCGAGGCTGTATGGTGTTTCAATACTGGAAAGGCCGTTTTTGCGCCGGCATTGTCGTTATGACCCCACCGTGTAGAGTATGAGCCTGACAAAACACCTTAAGAGTTACTTTCTGCGGGGACTGGCGGTCCTGTTGCCGACGATCCTGACGGTTTGGATTTTCGTCTGGGCGTTCATTTTCATCCAGAAGAGTATCAGTGTTCACATCAACCGTGGGCTGGTTCGAATCATGGTTCTGGCGGCGGAGGACCGCCTGACGGTTCCACAAGAGAAGATCGAGTCCTACCTGCTGGCGACGAAACCTGAGCTGCGAGGCAATCCGGGGGAGCTGGCGATTCATGCGAAGCGGCCGGAGGTCCGTCGGCGGGCCCTGGTCGAGCATCTGGAGCAGACGTGGGTTCACGGTCCTGGGGCGATCGCCGGCTTTGTCATAGCGGTCGTGAGCGTTTGCGTCTTAGGGGCGATCCTGGCAAGCGTGGTGGGGCGGGCGCTGTGGCGGACGGTGGACCGTTTCATCATGAACGCACCGGTGCTAAGGCGGGTATACCCCTACATCAAGCAGGTAACGGACTTTCTGTTGACGCAGGAGGAAGAGCAAGGCAAACTGTTCTCGCGTGTGGTGGCCGTTGAGTATCCGCGGAAGGGGGTCTGGTCGATTGGTCTGGCGACCGGAGCGGGGCTGAAGAAGGTCAATGACAGTGTGCAGAAGGAGTTCCTGACGGTGCTGATACCGAACTCTCCGACGCCGCTGACGGGTTATGTGGTTCTGGTTCCAAAGGAGCAGACGCTGGCGCTGGATATCAGTATTGAAGAAGCGTTTCGGTTTATTATCACGGCCGGCGTGGTGGTGCCTTTGGGCCAAGGGGTTGGTTCTCTGCCGGGCGCCGGCGAGCCGTTGGGTTCGGGCCCGCAGTGATTTACAGGATACGGTTGTTGATAAGGAGGTGAATGTTGCTTTTCACGATTACGGGCAAGCACGTGGATATCACGGAGGCCATCCGGGCGCATGCGGCGGACAAGACGGCGAAACTGCCCAAGTACTATGACAGCCTGACGGAGGTGGACGTCATAGTCGAGAGCGGCAAGGGCGGGAACGTCGAGGTGGAGATTATCGCCAAAGCAAAGCGAAGCAAGCCCTTTGTGGCCAAGGTGACGGGGCTCGATGCGTATACGTGTATTGATCTGGCGGTGCACAAGCTGGAGGAGCAACTGCGTCGAGCGAAGACGAGACAGAGAAACAACAAGCACATTTCAGGGACGTGATAGAAGCCGGCGCGTCGCGGCCGAATCCGGCGGGCGAGCAGGCGTTTGACAAGACTGGTATTGGGCGTGCAAAATGAAGTTGTCCAACATTTTCTGTTCTGGTGCGTTGGTGCCGGCGTTGGCGTCGGCCGAGCGGGATGCGGTGATCCGCGAGTTGGTGACTGCTCTGGACAAGGCGGGCAAGCTGGGCAAGGGGCATCGGGAGGACATCATCAAGGCGGTCATCAAGAGGGAGAATGAGGCAAGCACGGGGATGGGCAAGGGGATTGCGGTCCCTCACGTGAAGCACCCGGCGGTGAAGAAGGTGGTGGCGGCGCTGGGGTTGTGCAGCCGGGGCATCCACTTCGCGTCGCTGGATAAGCAGGATGTCCATTCGGTGATCCTGCTGGTGAGCCCGGCGGACGACCCGGACCAGCATCTGCGGGCGATGGAGGCCATTTTCCGGCATTTGCAGGCGGAGAAGTTCCGCAAGTTTTTGCGGCAGTGCCAGAGTTCGGAGCAGATCGCGGATCTGCTTCGCGAGGCGGACGACGGTCCGAGCTGGTTGTGAGACCAACGCGGGCGTCGTCATCAAAGAGACGCTATGCAGACAGAACAAGATTCTCAGGACGGCACGACCGCCGAAGCGGTGGTCCAGATCAGAAATGCCCAGGGTCTGCATATGCGTCCGGCGATGCAGTTTGTTGACATGGCGAGCCGGTATGGATGTGAAGTGACAGTCAGGAACGACCATGGCGAAGTGGACGGCAAGAGTATCATGGAGATGAGTATGCTGGCGGCGACCTGCGGAACGCGATTGACGATCCGGGCGTCCGGCCCCGGCGCCCGGGATGCGATTGCGGCCCTGAAAGAGCTTGTTGAGGACAGGATGTTCGATGAGCCGCCCCCCAAGGAGGAGGTGTGCTGAGTCTCGGTACAGGCTGATGGAGATCAAAAAGGGCATAGCCGTTTCGCCGGGTATCTCGATAGCCAAGGCGCTGATTATCGACTCGGAGGAGTATCGCATTCCGCGGCGGACGATCAAGCCGTCGCAGCGGATGGCGGAGGTGCAGCGCGTCCGCAACGCCTTCCGGGACGCCATCAACGAGTTGACCCAGCTCAAGGCCGAGCAGGAGAATATCCAGGATCGGACGATCAAGGATATCTTCGCGGTGCACATGCGGTTCCTGCACGACCGGAGCCTCCGCAAGAAGGTCACCGACATGGTCGGCGCCGATTGTGTGACGGCGGAGTATGCGATATCCGCGACGTTGGGGGAAGTGGCGTCGCATCTGGCCCGCGAGAAGGACGTCTACATCAGTGAGCGGGCGGCGGACATCCGGGATATGGAGCGGCGACTGCTCAAACAGTTGCTCGGCAGGAAGCGCGAGGACGTAACCCATCTGCGGGACAAGGTGGTGGTGGTGGCGCGGGAGCTGAGCCCGACCCAGACGGCGGGGTTCGACAAGGCGTTTGTCAAGGGCATCGCGACGGACGCCGGAGGGCGGACCAGCCACAGCGCGATTGTGGCGCGTTCGTTGGGTATTCCGGCGGTGGTGGCGCTGGAGAACCTGACGGAGTCGGTTCACGGGGGGGATGTTGTCATCGTGGACGGCAATCGGGGGATCGTGATCGTCAACCCGGATGAGGAGACGATCCAGCAGTACGAGCAGTTCGGGCGGGAACTGGCCGAATTCGAGCATCGGCTGGTGGCCCTGAGGGAGCAGCCGGCCGAGACCCGCGACGGCGTCCGGGTGATGTTGCTGGGGAACATCGAGTTTCCCGACGAGGCCGAATCGGTGCTGGAGCGCGGCGGCGACGGGATCGGCCTGTATCGGACGGAGTTTCTCTATCTAAACCGGTTGACGGAACCGACCGAGCACGAACACTATGAGGCGTATTCGACGACGATGAAGGCTTTCGGGGACAAGCCCGTCGTGATCCGGACGATGGACTTGGGCGCCGACAAGTACACGCAGCGCAAGCGGATATCGCCGGAGCCGAACCCCTTTCTGGGATTGCGGTCGATACGGTTCTGTCTGCAGAACCTGATGGTGTTCAAGACCCAGCTCCGCGCGATCCTGCGTGCATCGGCGCTGGGCAAGGTGCGGGTGATGTTCCCGCTGATTACGAATCTTCACGAGTTGATGCAGGCGAAGATGATTCTGCGGGATGTCATGGAGGATCTCGACGACGAGGGGATCGCCTATGACCGTCGGATCAGGGTGGGGATCATGGTGGAGGCGCCTTCGGCGGCGTTGACGGCCTCGACGCTGGCTCGGGATGTGGATTTCTTCAGTATTGGGACCAACGATCTGACGCAGTACACGCTGGCGGTCGACCGCGGGAATGAAGCCGTGTCGAACCTGTATTCCGAGGTGGACCCGGCGGTGTTACGGCTGATCAGGGCCGTCATACAGGATGCGCATAAGGCCCGGATCGCCGTGGGCATCTGCGGGGAAATGGCCTCGCAGCCGGAACACGTGATGCTGCTCCTGGGGATGGGGATTCGGGTGATGTCGCTGTCGCCGCCGATGATTCCGGAGATCAAGCAGGTGATCCGGTCGGTGACGCTGGCCGATTGCCATCAGACGGCCCGCAAGGTCCTGAGCATGAGTTCGGAGCGGCAGATCACGAGTTTCCTGCGGAACGCGACTCGCAAGATACTGCCCGAGGCGTTCTGATGACGGAGCAAGACAGTCCGGTGCGGTGTTCGGCCGAGCCCCAGGGCGGATCGCCGGACGGGCCGCCAGGAGGTGCAGACATAACAGAGACAGTCGAGAGCCAATCAGACCGCGGCGGGGGCTTGGTCGAACCGAGCCGGTCGCCAGCGGTGATTGTGGAATTTGACGTGCATGGGCCGTTGCGGTTCCTGTCGCATGCGGAGATGGTGCGGCTTTTTCAGCGGGCCTGCGTGCGGGCGGGCATCCGTGTTCGGCACAGCCTGGGTTTCAACCCCCATCCGAAGATGTCGCTGCCGTTGCCGCGAACGGTAGGGGTGCAGTGCGAGGGCGATGTCCTGTTCATGTGGGTCGAGTCGGGTCCCGGCGGCTTCGGCCGGGGTGGGCAGGTCGATCTGAGGGCCTTCGGCGAGGCGCTGGGGCGGCAGTTGCCCGACGGGTGTCGCATCACGGAGGTTCGACTGTCGGATCACAAATCGCCTCCGCGGCCGGTGGGGGCGAGTTTTGTGATTCCGCTTGGCTGTTCTTCGTCGCCGACCGACCGGCAGTCGGCGATTGTGGACCTAATGGACGGCGAGGACATCATCGTCAACCGACGGTCGGATCGTGCCGACAGGAGTAAGCAAACCAACATACGCCCGTTTCTCGAATCCTTCGAGTTCGGGCCCGATGGCGTTACCGTGCGGTACGCTATTACGGGGGCCGGAACCGTGCGGCTTGAGGAGGTTCTCGAGTTGCTCGCCATGGCCCCCGAAACGTTCGCCGGGCCGGTTATTCGGAAAGACATCCGATGGAATTGAAGGTCCGGCGACGGCAAAGAAATTCACTGGCAAGGAATGAATAAGGAGCATAGAAGACGCCTATGGCGAGAGAGATGT
>DSDB01000240.1 GCA_011057845.1 Phycisphaerales bacterium
CCAAGCAAGCCGAGGACGCCGAATTGATCGCCAACACCCTGGCGGCCATAACCGTCGAGGCGCTGGTCCAACACGCGCAAGAGACGGACCCGGCCGAAGAAACGGGCCTGCCCCGGGTGATGGCGCGGATGATGGGGCCGGCGGACCGACCCGGCCCGCGGCCCTGAGCCGCCGTCGCCTCACTCAACGGATGCCGTCAGGCGAATGGGCAGCGGTTTCTCCGGGCCGATGAGGATATTGACGGCGTTGTAGGCCAGCTCCACCGTGTCGACATCGCGGGCCACCCGAACGCGGATGATGGTCGTATCCATCGCCGGCACGATGAGCTTCTCCGGGCCGAGGTCGCCGGTTCGGGCCAGGTCGATATTGAGGTCGCACTTGTTGGCGATCTCAACCCTGACCATCTGCCCACGGCGCTCGGCGGACTCAATACGGACGGCGGCCTTGAACAGGGCCTCGGCGTAGTCCGGTTTGGCGATGAGTTGGTTCTTGAACCAGACGGCCGTGCGCCCGGCGAACAGGGCCTCCTTGATGGCCTCGACGGACTTCTCCTTGGCGAAGACCAGCGTGAGGGTCCGGTGCTCCTCGGGCGTGGTCTTGCGGATCAGGGACGGGGCGTGGATGTCGGAATTGGCCATCAAGGTGAGGTTCTTCTCGAGACCCCAGATATGCCCGTTGAGGTGGTAGCCGCCGCCGTTGCAGACCTCAATGCCCTGGAAGAGCTTATGGTTGTAAAGCGTGTCGTGGACCTCGAACCAGCCCTTCTTGTCGGGCTTCCAGTCCGGGTGGTTCCAGAAGACGAAGGCCCCCTGGTCGTTGGCGGCCTTCATGGCGTCGAGGAACTCCTTCGTATCGAGCAGGGCGCAGTCGTTGAGGAACAGCGCGTTGAAGTGGCCCGGCGGAGTGTCGCGGGTGATCTCGGCGCCCTTGATCAGGACCAGGCCGGCCTTGGCGGCGGGCTCTTTGGCGATTTCATACGGGCGGTTGTGGTTGGTGGGGATGTCCGCCTTCTTGGGCTGATACTCGATGTGGTCGGTGATGGAGATGGCGTCGAGGCCCTCGCGGACGGCCTCATCGACCCGCACCGTCGGCCAGACCGCCCCATCGGAGAAGACCGTGTGCATGTGGAAATCGCACTTGAGCGTCTTGTAGCCGGGGATGTCGGGGAAGTTGATCTTATCGGCCGAGGCCAACGACCCCGCCAGGAGCATTACCGCCAGTACGAGAATCTTCAGTCCAAGTCGCTTCATCAGTACACCCTTTCACTACACGAGTTACAGTTATCGCCCACGGCCAGGCACCGAAGCACTGAGGCGCCAAGACGTCAAGGCACTGAGGCAGCCGTTGGTCCCGGGTCGCCGGGCCCGCCATAAGGCCATCCCAGACTACCAAACCCCCAACACCCGCCGCAACCCGCTACCCCGGCGATTCTCCAATTTCCCACGAGGCCACGCTGTGTTGCCTCTGCAAGGCGGAAGCTCTATAATCGTGTACATGCTTGTGGCGAAAGACCCTTACGACTTGGAATCACGCCTGCCGGTGGCAACATTGGTCTTGTATACACTTGACCCAGCCATTAACATAACGCCTTGCCGGATCGGAAAATAGGGCTCCGCAGGCGTGCAACCCGAGCGCCGCGTCCGGTGGCTAAACGGCAGCGAGGGGCCCAGATCACAGGGCCCTTTGCCTCTGCTGCTGGAAGCCCGCAAAGCGACAAACGCACCTCTGATCCGTGTATCAATGCACAGATTCTCGTGAGCCGCCAATTTTCTCCGGAATTAGACGGCTCCACAGCGAATTGAAGGGGTCCAGTCCGTTTTCCGCGGGATGCAGGCATGCGGATCTCCCACGGGCCTTAGCGGAAGATGTACCGGACCCCTTTTGGACCGCGACCTATGATTATCGGTGTACTGAGAGTTGGCATGGTGATGCACGGGATTGACTCGCTCAAGGGCAAGCGGAGCATCGTCAAGGGGGTCAAGGGCCGCTTGCAGAGCCGGTTCAACGTCTCGGTGGCGGAGATCGAGGACCATGACCGCAAGAACCACGCCGTCCTCGGCATCGCCGTCGTCGCCACGGACGGCGTATTCCTCGACCAGCAGCTCGACGCCATCCTCGCCTTTATGCGAAACGACGGCCGCTTCTACCTGGGACAGATCGAGCGCGAGACATTTGGGGCATGATTCGTTGTCCGGGTGCGGGGAGCGGAGATGCGAGATGCGGATGCGGGGCCCGGTCGCTCGGATAGCCGGCCGGGCGAGGAATGAAAAAGGCCGGTCACTGTGACCGGCCTCTTGCGTTGGCGGGCTGTCAAGGAGGATGTCTCGTCGTGCCGTCGCCGGCGGCTCAGTAAATGATGGCGGTGGTCTCCTCGATCTTGCGCACCAGATCGGCGCTGTCCCGGACGCAGGCGTCGTATCCCTGCCGCAGGAGCATCTCGCCTTCGGACTCGCTCAGGCCCCTGGCCAGCGCGATGATCTTGACCGTCTCCAGCTCCTCGGTCTCGCGGATGGTCCTGCAGATCTCGGCCGCGTCGATGCCCTGAGCGAACAGATTGATCACAATCACGTGCGGGGCGAACTTGCCGGCGCAGATACCCGCCTCGAAGTCGTTATCCACCGTCCGTATCTCGTAGTCCGCCTTCGACGCGATGACGCTCACCAGGTTCGCCGCGTCGCCCGGATCGCTGTCGACAACCAGCACCCGCAACTTGCCCACCGCCAGCGTGTGGGTGGGCATGTCGTGCGCCTTCATGAACCGCACGAGTTCCCCGATGGGAATCCGCCGGTCCTTGCTGCCCGGAATCCGGTAGCCCTTGAGCTGCCCGTTGTCGAACCACTTGGAAACCGTTCTCGGCGCAACATTGCATATCTTTGCAACATCGCCCGTCGTCAGCACATTTTTGCCTTTAGCCATATCTTGTACCCTGCCTTCTGTAGATGGTCGTACCGCCGGTTGTTTCGGCTATCGAGGGCCGGCGAATCAGCGACATGGGGCGATTATGCGGTTTGTGAGGCGATTTTTGACCTCTGCACCGGCCTTGCGTCCGATAAATGCGCCCGAATCACTAAGCTCCGCCTACCCACAATCCCCTACCGGCCGCCGAACAGCGGTGTAGCCCTTGAAAAACCGCCCTCCATCGGGTATAATACCCCCCTGAGAATAGCGAGACCGCCGTATGAGAGGCCCCCAAAGACCCACCAGATCGAGGAAATGTCAAACAAGGCAATCTATTGGCGTGCAGATCAATTGGAGGAATATCGGGCTGTTCTTCTGGGGGTTCCTTACATTCAAAGATGCCACCTTCCTGACCTTTGGGGGGTCTGTGCTTCCGTCACGGACGGACGCAGGACTGGGTCGCTCGGATCGGGGGCCGGGCGAGAATGGGCCCCGCACAGGCTCGTCGGAGCCTGGCCGCCGCCGCCGAGCGGAACCGCCCGGTCGAATGCGAACCACGCTTTCCAAATACCCCGCCCGAATCTCACCCCCCGAATCTGGCAAAACAAACCCAATCTCCTCGCCCACACACCCCCGATTCCGCAAAACAAACCCAATTCCCACCCCGCCTCCCTTGTTCCATTCTGCAAAACAAACCCAATTCGCCCGCCCGCGTCCCATTTCTGCAAAACAAACCCAATTTGCCCGCCCGCGCCCCATTTCTGCAAAACAAACCCAATCTCCTCGCCCATGCCCCCGATTCCGCAAAACAAACCCAATCTGACCCCGCCGACCGCTCCCGGCGCCCGGCCGTCCTATGCCGCCGACAGGTCGATGATCCATGCCGACGGGACCCGCTGCTGGACAATCGCCCCAGCCAGCGGCATCCAGCGGCCGCACCGGTCCAGCACCGCGCTGTCCGTGGTCGCCACCACCGCCCGCGACCGCGCCAGAACCCCATCCGGACTCCTCGCCAGCTCGACCGTCCACGGCCAGCCGTGCTCCTGGGCCGTCTGCCCCAGGAGCGTCTTGAGCCGACCGCTGTTGGATACGGGGCTGTCCAGCAGCCACCGCACCCGCGCCGGGCCCAATTCGCTCAGATACACCCCCGCCAGTCGGATTGCCGGCAGCGTCTCGGCCACCCGGCGGTACGTCCCGTGGATCGACGCCAGGTCGCGCAGGCACCCATCCCGCCCGGCCAGCAGCAACCCACCGCTCAGCGCCGCCTCCAGCGTAATCAACAGATTATACCCGTCGATATCCACCTCGCCGCCGGCCACACCGGCGACCTCGATACGCCGGGCCGCCCTCTGCGCCGCCTGCGCATCCGAACACGCGCACCGCATCACCGCCACCCGCTGTCTTTGTATAAGACCAAAATGGTCCCCTACGAGCTTCAGTGCGCTGCCCTCGGCATACCTCTTGCTCAGCAGCAGGCAGTAATCCGCCAGCGCCGCCCGAAGCCGGGCAATCATCTCCGCGGCGAACAGCGCCTCATCCCGAGGATGCGGCCCGCGATGTCTCCGTCGGTCAGGCATGGAATACATAATACACTAACATGACCCTGATGTATACTATCGCGGCAGAAGCCCAAAACGCGAAGCCGGAGCCCCAACACCTTAAACCCAGGCCCCCCGATCACAACCGCATGACGCACACGCACGCGGGCCACGACTCTGTCATGCCTGCATGCCCCGGCAACGACTCTGTCATGCATGCGCAGGCAGGCATCCGGAGAAACAGATTGACAGCCCCCCGGCCCCGCCCTAGGATACGGCTTTCTCGCGTGGTCTTTCGGGGTTGTCTTATGCCCAGCCATTATCTGGCCCAGGTGGAAATCGACGGTCTGGAGATCATCGGGTATTCCGTCGCCGGCGAAGAAACCGTCGTCGCCATGCCCCAGCTCGACGTCTGCTTCGACATCGGCAAGGCCCCCGACCAGATCATCGCCGTCAACCACGTCCTGCTGACCCACGGCCACATGGACCACGCCGCGGGCCTGGCCTATTACCTCTCGCACCGCAACTTCTGCGGCATGGCCCCCGGCGTCGTGCTGGCCCCGAAGAACCTGCTGGGGCCCATCCGCGACATCCTCCAGGCCTGGGGCCGGCTCGACGGCAACTCGATCCCCGCCAAACTCGTCGGCGTCGAGCCCGGCGATGAGTACGCCGTCAAGCCCAACCTCTTCGCCCGCGCCTTCCCCACCAAACACAGCCGCGGCTCCGTGGGCTTCACCCTCATCGAGCGCCGCAAGAAGCTCAAGGACCAGTACCACGGCCTGACCGGCCCGCAGATCGTCGAGCTGAAGAAGCAGGGCGTCGAGATCGACTACCGGCTCGACATCCCTCTGGTCACGTATCTTGGCGACACCCAGTACGTCGATTTCTCGCAACTGGACTACATCCGCACCAGCAGGATCCTCATCGCCGAGTGCACCTTCTACGAGGATGACCACGCCGGCCGCGCCGAGGCCGGACGACACATGCACATCAACGAGTTCGTCCGCCTCATTGAAAGCCTCGACAACGAACACATCGTCGTCACCCACACCACCGCCCGCACCCCCATGTCCGAAGTCCGCAAAGTCCTCAAAAACGACCTGCCCAAGGACAAATACGACCGCATGATCCTCCTCATGGACCAGCGCCGCGGCCGCCGACACACCGCGTAAATCACACGCCCGAATCTCGAAATCCGAAACGAATCCGAAGCCCGTAGGGCGGGCAAGTGTCTTTCTTGCCCACGCGGACCAGGGCGACACCACACAGCGCCTTGATGGACTCCGTGTTACACGTTGCACATCCCATAATCGCGCCTCTGCCGCGGCAGGGCGATCAGGATCACAGCCAGGACAATCGGTATAAGAACCGGCCACGCAAACCTCACGTACGCCAGACTCATCGCCATCCGCCCGTACCCCTCGGGGCCCAGGAGTCTTGCGGTCAGCGCCGGCAGAACGATCCGTGCAAAGACGCCCGACACCACCGATGCAATAGTCACAACCCCCACGAGAACAACCCTACCCGTCGCACACGAGAAGAAGCCTCTCCTTCCGGCGCCCGCGCCGGCCCGCGACAGCAGGAACAGGACCAGCACTCCTGCCATCACCGAGACCGTCTGGACAGCCATGCTGACCAGCGCCAGCGCCATACCCCGAAGCCCCGCCACGACGCCGATCGTCACGGACGCCTGCGCCACGGCCGCCGACGCCGACATCACCAGCAGGTAGACCAGAATTCCGGTGATCATCCAGAACAGCCGCATGAACATCGGACGCGCGTTGACCTTGCGGAACTCCTGCGTCAGCGAGGCCGTATCGCCCAGCCGCCGCGCCGCCACGAGGAACGCCTCCTCGGCCGTCAGCCC
>DSDB01000292.1 GCA_011057845.1 Phycisphaerales bacterium
CACAGCGACCTGCTCTGCGACTTCAACCTCGACCAGCAAGTCAACCCCCTCGACCTGGCCTACCTGGCCTCCCGCTGGCTCCATGAAGACCCCATCTTCGAACCGGCCGACCTCAATGCCTCCGGCCGCGTCGATGCCCCCGATTTGGCCCTGTTCCACCAGCAATACAACAACGTTCCGCCCTCTGCCCCGGACAACGACTGAGGCGATTGCCCATCAGGACACGCCATACCCCGGGGATTCATACGGCCCTGCCGTGACGAGGTTAAGGCTCAGTCCATCTTGGGGTCTGAATGCTTGGATTGCGGCAGTTTGCCGGCGAGCAGATCGACGACAAACCGGAAACTCTCGAATTGCATCAGGACGATTCTGATGACGGCGGTCATTGGGATGGCCAGAAACATGCCGGGTATACCCCAAAGCAAGCCCCAAAAGAGCAGGGCAATCAGCACGGTGATGGGGTGGAGATTGAGTTCCCGGCCCTGAAAGCGAGGTTCGATAATGTTGCCGATGGTCGTCTGAATGACGCCTGGGACGAGGATGACGTAGAGGACGGCCCAGAGGGCGGAGGCCTCGAATTGCGCGGCGGCGATAGGGACGGGCAGGAGGGTCGAGATGATGGACCCGATGGAGGGGATGAAGTTCAGGAAGAAGGCCAAGACGGCGAAGAGGGCGGCGAGTTTGAGTTTGATGGCCGATAGGGTCGCGTAGACAAGCAGCGCCGTGATGAGCGAGGCGGCCAGTTTGATGCCGATGTATCGGCGGACCTGCAGGTCGATGTCGGCATAGACGCCCGTTCGGATGACACGGGGGTTTCGCCCTATCAGCAGGAAGAGGATGAAGATCAGGACGAAGAACGACTTGGAGAGGAATCCGAAGGCGGTTCCGATGGTGTTGGTGACGAATCGGGGGATGCCTTTTCGTATCTCGGAGATGATGTCCTGGTTCCGCAGGTCAAATCCCCATGTGCCGAGTGTGTCCAGCGATCGGCCGATGAGGTCAGCGATACTCTGGCTGTAGGTGTCGGCCGTGTTCAGAATGGTCTGCACGGATTGGGTAATCACCAGGGCCAGGCCGATGATCACGACGATGACGAAGATGAAGGTCAGCGCCGCCGCGACCGGCCGAGGGACTCGCAGACGCAGCACCTGGAAGTCGAGGATTGGCGCCACCAGCGAGACGATGAACAGGGCCAGCACGAAGGGGATAAGGACGCCGCGTGTGTAGAGCAGGACCACCCCCAGGGCCACGATGGCCAGGAAGGTGATTGAGCCGGTCATAAGCCAAGCGGCTTCGCTATGTTTTTCGGACTGCTCCATTTGCTGCCTTGGTGGCACACTTCAGGTTTACAGGAGGAGTTCCGGGGTATGTTACGTGGCGGCGGGCCGGTTGGCAAGGTGTTTCACCGCCGCAAGTGAGGCGACCCTGTGGAATTTATTTTTTTCCGGATTTCCTGCAATAGTGCCTGTGGCAGTTGCGTCCTACCCGTTGAACAAATACGACACTATCCACAGTTCAGAGCCCCCACACCCTCCTTCCCTGGCCGGTGGGGGCCTTTTTTTTGCGCCTGTGTGCCGTGGAAGTGGTCCTGCCGACGGTATTGGAGTGTTTCAGTCCTGATGATGGTCCGCCCAGGGGGATTTCATGCGGCGAGGTTGCAGGTGGGTTGTAGGCAAGGCGTGGCTAGAGGGGTCGCCATTCCATCGGCGCGCCGACTGCGCCAGGCCATGGGTGGAGATAATAGAGAACGACGGTTGGGCGAGTGGATCAGACCGAGGTGGTCTGGGGATGGGGTTCGCTTTGTTCGAGCTGGTCGAGGTCAACAGGCTCGGCCACCTTGCGGTAGCCCAGGGCCTTGATGATTTCCAGCACCTCGGTCCATGTGGGGAACGGACGGTCGTTGGCCCGTTTGTATTGGTCGATGGCCATGAGGAACTCGAACTGCTCGTCGGACATCCGTCCTTCTTCGGCGGCCTTTCGGTCTTCCGAGCGGCGGATGCCGGCGCCGCGTCTGCGATCCAGGCCCAGGCGGCGGTCCACGACGCTGGCCCGTCTGTCGGAGGCCCGTCCGCGCTGGCGTCTTTCCGATCCGGGGTTGTCTGTATGCGGTGTTCGGTCCATGGTTTTTATCCTACCGGCGAGTGTGGGTATGATTCCTGCAGCGAACGGACGGCCGAATCAATACTCGTCCTCAAAGAGGTCGTCGTCGAAGTTGAGTTCTTCTTCGTCATCGAGGTTGTAGTCGTAGAACTCGTCATAGGCGTCCTGCGACTCGATGATGACGTGCGCCTCGTCGAGACAGTCTTCCGGAACCATGACAGCAATCTCATCGACGCCACCGGCGGGGGATTCAGGTTCACGGATGAGCGCCGGGATGTCGTTGATCTTCAAGAGAGTCTCGTATTCCCTGGCCTGCTCCATATCGGACGCGAAGACGACGACGACAAACCCCTGCGTGTTCTGCTGGGCGGCCTTTTGTGATTTTCTTGAACGCTTACCCATGTGCATACTCCAGTCTCACGTTGTCGGGTCCGGTAAATGCGGGCCCCATCGGGTTCTTTGAAGTGCTGGTTTCTTCGTCAAAATGCAGGGGGCGGATTACCAGGAAACAGGGAAAAATGCTCAGCGGCGGAGCCGGCATGGACCTGGCCCGCCCAAAAACAGGAAATAGTGAGACAGGCCCTGTCAGTATAAAAAATTGGTCTATTGGTCTTTTTTCTGTTGCAGGCGAAGTGCAAGAGAGATAATAAGAAGGATTCGCGCGCCGGCGTTATGGAAAACGTTGGGCGAGTCCGGCAGGTTGCTGACATGGAGGCTTTCTGTAATGGCGAACACGCGTAGTACGGTCAAGCCGAAAGACCTCTAGTTGTCGGTGGACCGGCGCCAAGGCGGTGCGGAGGCCGGACACTGATGCGTGTTAGAGTTGGTACCGGCATGAAGTCGTGCCTGCATGTTAAAATGGGTAGTATGGGAAGGGGTTTTCATAGGGCGCTTTGCGCGGAATATGGGTTTTCTGGCGGTGGCCTGATGTGCGTCGCCGCCCCATAAAAGTGGCTTACCAGTGTGATGAATGCGGTTATATGGGCGAAATAGGCTAATGAAATTCACGGGAAACCCCGATTTATAGAGTGAATCATCTGCAAGTGGCGTCTTTTTCGGAGCTTGCGATAAAGGCAGGCAAAAGTCCAGCCGATACAGGATATGTTTTAGTAGGGATTTGCCTTGTGTTGGCGGGGTGTGATCAGTAGTATATTTACGCGCTGTGCTCTTACGTGGTCTGATGGATCTGTAAGTATTTATCGGGAATAATGTTATGATGCTTTCCGAACGGAGGGCGACATGAGAGTCTTCATGCTGGGATGGGAATTCCCTCCGTTCATCAGTGGAGGATTAGGCACGGCGTGTTACGGCCTGACACGCGCCCTGGACAGGGAAGGGGTCCAGGTTACGTTCGTGCTGCCCAAGATGGTCGAGAGCGACCCGTCTACCCACGTGAAGATGCTCAGCCCCAGTTCACCCAGGCGCAGGACATGGCACGAGTACGCGGACCTCAAGCACGTCAAGTTCCGGACGATCCACTCGGCGCTCGATCCCTATGGGACGCCGGAGACCTACCGCGAGCGGATCGAAAAATGCCTTCGACAGAAGCGGTTGGTGCACGGGGAAAAGGCGCCAGAGACTACGACGCTGGAGGCAAACTACGCGGGGGATATGTACTCGGAGGTCCACCGGTATGCGGCGATGGCGGTTGAACTGGCGGAGGGCGAGGATTTTGACGTGGTCCACGCTCACGACTGGATGACATATCCGGCGGGGATCGCGGTGGCCGCGTCGAGGGGCAGACCGTTGGTGGTGCATGTTCATTCGACGGAGTTCGACCGCAGCGGCGAGCACGTGAACCAGCGAATCTATGAGATTGAGCGCGAGGGGATGGAGCGGGCGGACAAGGTGATCGCGGTGAGCTACTTCACGCGGAATATCATTATCGGTCGTTATGGAATCAGCGGCGATAAGGTCGAGGTCGTGTACAACGGCCTGGATCGCAACGGAAACTGGCCCTTGAGCCAGACCGGAATCCGCACCGATGGGCGGATTGTTCTGTTCCTGGGCCGGATCACGATGCAGAAAGGCCCGGAGTACTTCCTTGGGGCGGCCAAGAAGGTGCTGGAGGTCATGGACAATGTGAAGTTCGTGATGGCCGGCTCGGGCGATATGATGCAACGGACTATTGAGATGGCGGCCGCGATGGGCATTGGCAGCAAGGTGCTCTTTACGGGTTTCCTGCGGGGCGACGATGTGCAGCGCATCTACAAGATGGCCGACCTGTACGTGATGCCGTCGGTCTCCGAGCCGTTCGGTATCGCACCGCTGGAGGCCTTGGGGCATGACGTGCCGGTGATCATCAGCAAGCAGAGCGGCGTGTCGGAGGTTCTGATGCACGCCCTGAAGGTGGATTTCTGGGACGTTGACGAGATAGCGAACAAGATCATCGCGGTGCTGAAGTACCCGCCGCTGCAGATGACACTACGAAGCCACGGCAATTTTGAAGTCCGCAAGCTCCGCTGGCAGGACGCCGCGCGGAAGTGCGTCCAGGTCTACCGCGAGGCATTGTCGACGGTGGCGGTTTAGTGGATGAAAAGGTGGCGGCGGGGTTTGCGGCAATGGAATGGATGACACTGGGCAGCCTGGAAGGCTAAGCGATGGCTTCGGTATGTTTCTATTTTCAGGTTCATCAGCCGCATCGGCTTCGCCACTACACGGTCTTTGACGATCACGACCGGTACTTCGACGACCACAAAAACGCCGTGATCTGCCGCAAGGTGGCCGACAAGTGTTATCTGCCGATGAATCGGCTGTTGCTGGACCTGATCCGGCGGCATGAGGGTCGGTTCAAGGTGGCGTTCAGCCTGACGGGGGTGGTCCTGGAGCAGTTCGAGCGGTTCTGTCCGGAGGTTCTGAGCACGTTTCACGCACTGGCCGAGACCGGGTGCGTGGAGTTCATCGGCGAGACCTACTATCACAGCCTGAGCTTCCTGTATTCGCGGCGGGAGTTTCTGTCGCAGGTTCGCAAGCACTCGGAGTTGATGGAGTCGCTGTTCGGGCAGCGTCCGCGGGTTTTTCGCAACACGGAGTTGATCTACAACAACGAATTGGCGTCGTTGATCGAGTCCACGGGGGATTTCGACGGGATCATCACGGAGGGGGCGGACCATATTCTGCGGGGGAGAACGCCGAATTTTGTTTATCGGCCGGTGGGGTGCGAGCGGATCAAGCTTCTGTTGAAGAATTATGCGCTGAGCGATGACATCGCGTTTCGGTTTTCCAACCGAGGGTGGCCGGAGTGGCCGCTGATGGCGGACAAGTTCGCGGGGTGGGTGCATGAGGTCAACGGGGGCGGGCAGGTGGTGAATCTCTTCATGGACTATGAGACCTTCGGGGAGCACCAGTGGCAGGATACGGGGATATTCGATTTCATGCGGCAATTGCCGACGGAGATTCTTCGGCACCCGGACGACAACTTCAAGACGCCCAGCGAGGTGATCGCCGCCTACGAGCCGGTCGACCGCATGGACGTCCCGCATCTGATCAGTTGGGCCGACACTGAGCGGGACCTCTCGGCGTGGCTGGGCAACTCGATGCAATCCAACGCCTTGCACGAGGTCTATCGGCTGGAGTCCCAGGTCAAGAAGACCGAGTCCGATATGCTGCTTCGGGACTGGCGGTGGCTGCTGGCCTCAGACCACTTCTATTACATGTGCACGAAGTACTTCGCGGACGGCGATGTGCACAAGTACTTCAATCCGTACGACTCGCCTTATGAGTCATACATCAATTTCATGAACGTGCTGGATCACCTGCGGCGTCGGTGCGTCAGGCATCTCAAGGGCGGTTCGGCCAAAGGGGCGTCGAGCGGCAATGCCGCGCCGGCGTTGCAGAAGATATGTTGATGGCCCTGGACCGGGGTGCGGGCCGGCGGGTCGTATTGAGTCGGGGATTGGGAGCGGGTTGCGGAGGAAAGGCAGCGTGCTGATTCTTCAAAGGACTGACCAGACGGGAATCTCGTGTTCAACGACGGGCGACAGCATCGAGAATCTGTTGGACAGGGAATGGCTGCTGACCAATGAACGGGGGGCGTATTGTGGTTCGACGGTGGCGGGCTGTCA
>DSDB01000259.1 GCA_011057845.1 Phycisphaerales bacterium
CGATGAACCCGAACGGGGTCCGAATCGGGACGCCGGCGATCACAACGCGGGGCTTCAAGGAACCGCAGGCCGAGCAGGTGGCGGCGTTTATCAAACGTGTGGCCGAGAACATTGACAATGAGTTGGTCATCGAAGAGGTGGGCAAAGAGGTGTTGCTGTTGTGTTCGCAGTTCCCCGTTCCGGACCATTTTATCATGCCGGGCACCACGAGGGTGTAACACCTGTTCTCGGATACGGTCGATCGGGGTAGTTGCATGACGGGGCTCGTAGTAGCGGCTTTCGGGCGTCATGGAGAATCGCAATCTTAAGACGGGCGTGCTGGGTCTCGACGGGATCGGACAGGCCTTGCTTGGCGCCGTTGCGGGCAGCCGGCATTACCAGGTGGTGGCCGTGGCCGACAAGGACCTGGCGATGGCTGAGAGGGTGGCGGAGGGATACGAATGCGAGGCGACGGACGATTACCGGCAACTGGTGATTCAGAATGAGCTGGACTGCCTGTTGGTGGGGGCGCCGCTGTACAGTTGCGAGGGGCAGATCCGGGCGGCTCTGAAGAAGGGTGTGCACGTATTCAAGCCAGCGCCCGGGGGACGCAGTTTTGAGGAGGCGGCGGAACTGGTGCGGCTGGCGGAGGAGGCGTCCGTTCAGTATGTGGTGGGTATCCCGGAGCGATTCGCCGGGAGCTTCATGGCGCTGCGACAACGGCTCGAATCGGGGCATCTCGGTGCTGTTTCGCTGATAACGGCGTTTTCGAGCCTTGGCGAGGGGCCCTACCCGACGTGGCAGAGCGACCCCAAGCTGGCTGGGGGCGGCATACTGCTGCAACATTGTTATGGCCTGATAGACGCTATCGTCGGCGTATTCGGCCTGCCGGACCAGGTCTATGCGTTGATGACCAATCGGGCCGCCGACAAACAGCAGCGGCTGTATTTGACGGAGGATACGGCTGTTGTGACGATGCGATTCGGCGACAGTCGGGTGGGGGAAGTTGTGGCGTCCCAGCGGATGGGTGGGGGACGCCGTCAGGCGTACCTGCGGGTGTACGGGCGCGATGCGGTTTATGTGGTAAGTGACGCATTTTTCAGGGTTTATGATGCAGACGGGCAGGTCATTGAGGAGCTGGACTGTGGGGATGGGCTTGCGGATCGGGTGGGGGCGGCCCTTGAGGATTTTGCCATGACAATACTGCGTCCGCAGGACCATACGCCAGCGCAGGATGGGAGGGAGAGCCTTCAGGCGATGGCCGTGATTGAGTCTGCTTATCTGTCGTCGCGAACGGGTTTCCCCGAGGCGCCCGGGCGGGTGTTGGAAATGGGATAGAAGGGTGTCCTGGAGTGAATTGACAAGGGGTCGGGCCGGTGGTAGTCTGGGTAAGTGGTTTGTTGCAGCGGCCGATGGGCACTATTTGGAGATATGAACATGGACGAAGGTGTCAAGAGAATCGTCATGATCGGCATCGTGGTCGTGGGTTTTCCGCTGGCGGGGATCATCTTCTGGACGACCCGCGGCAGTAATCGCAATCAGGAGATTCCCGCCGACGCAATGCAGTTGGTCAAGTGCAATAATCCGGCGTGCGGAGCCAGCTACGAAGTCAGTATGCGGGAGTATGACGCATTCCAGCGGGAACACTTTAATCCGCTGGCCAGCAGCGCCGCGCCGATGACATGCACGAAATGCGGCAAGGCAAGTGTCTACAAGGCCTTCAAGTGCAACAAGTGTGGCAAGGTATCGTTGTTGGGGTCGGTGCCAAACGACTTCACCGATCGGTGTCCCGACTGTAAGTTCAGCCAGATCGAGGCCGATCGCAAGGCGGCCCAAGGGGGAGCAGGCCAGTAGATTGAGGCTTGATACTGGATGCCGGTAGTTCGGGTAATACGCCGGCGGTTGTGAAATGACAAGAGCCCGGTATGGATTCTCCGGGCTCTGTTTCTCATTCCAACCCAAGACGGGGGCTACTGGCTGGGTTGATTCTGTTTGGGTGGCGGTGGGATTCTCTTGAGGGTGTCGAGGACGATTCGCTGGTAGTCTTCACGGCCGACGCGTCTGTCAGGCAGGCCGTAGTACTTCCGCTCGATCGTACTGGTGAGGTATCCGACGCGGTTCTCAGGGTTCGGGTGGGTGGAGAAGAACTCCGGAGGACGCTCCGAACCCTCAGAGAGTTTGGCGAGCATTTCCATCGTCTCGACCATGCCATAGGGGTTGTAGCCGGCCTTGACGGCGTAATCCATACCGGCCAAGTCGGCCTGGCGCTCATCGGCCCGGCTGTAGCTGAGACCGATAATCTGCCCAGTCAGTTGAGCGAGGGTGCCGGCGCCTTGGGCGCTGGTCTGTGAGGCGGCGGCCGTCAGCAGGAGCTGGAGCCCGATATCGCGGCTCATGGCGGCCGTGGTGTCGCGGGCGACGACGTGGGCGACTTCGTGGCCGAGTATGGCCGCGAGCTGCGACTCGGAGGAGAGTTTCTCGAGCATTCCGCGGGTCATGAATATCTTGCCGCCGGGCAGGGCGAAGGCGTTGATCATGGGGTCCTGGACGGCGATGAACTCGTATTCCCACTGGGGGCTCTGGCTGACCTTGGCGACACTCAGGCCGACCTGTGTGATGTAGCTCTGGAGGGCCTCGTCGGGGATGCGGCCGGCCATCTGCTTCTCCAGTTCGGGGGCGTACTTTCGTCCCAGTTCGAGGTCCTGGCTCTCCGGGAAGAACATGAGTTCGGACTTGCCGGTCAGCGGATTGGTGGCGCAGCCGGCGAAAAGGAGCAGGAGAACGCAGGTGAAGAGGTGTTTGATTTTGCCAGCCATGTTATTGATCCCCAATTTTTGTGAAGGTTGCAGTTGCAATTTGCTTTGGCATATTATAAATACACCGTTTTGCGTGCGGTCGTCAAGTATGAGTCGACAAGAGTTCTGTAAGGGCTGCGAACACGCACACCGTTGCGGCGAGGTGTACCGGGTGCTCGGACACCGTCCGGGCCCTTCGGTGGTATGGACGGTGATCGCGGCGTTTGTATTGCCTATCGGGGCATTCGTCGCGGCGCTGGCCGTCGCGGAGCGGGCCCTCGGGGGAGTACTGGAAAGCGAGCGTATTGCGACGGTTGTGAGTTTCGTCATCGCCGCCACGGTCGCGGTGCTTTTTGTATTTTGCTTGGGGTGGGCAAGGCGTTTTTTGAAACGATAAGGCAGGTGTGAGCATTGTCAGTGATGGCGATACTATCGGGTAACAGGACGTTTTCCGGCGGCGCGCATCCGCCCGGTCAGAAGGGCCGCAGCTGTGAGATTTCGATTCAGCCGGGGCCGCCGGCGAAGGAGGTTGCGGTCCTGCTGTGCCAGCATATCGGGGTGATTTGCGAGCCTGTCGTGAAGAAGGGCGATGCCATTGCGGCCGGTCAGAAGGTGGGGGATTCCCAGGCGTTCGTCTCAGCGCCGGTTCACAGCCCGGTGGCGGGCAAAGTCAAAGAGGTGGCGCTTCGGTCGCACCCGGTGCTGGGGCGGGCCATGGCGGTCGTGATTGTGGCCGACCCGCCTGACGAGCGGCCCGCGGCGGTCGATGCGGGGCGTTTTGCCGATTTCGATACTGAAAAGTATGAGCAGGCCGCGATTCTCGATGCGTCGAGGGAGGCGGGTCTGGTGGGGATGGGCGGGGCCGGTTTCCCGACGCGGGTCAAGCTGGACCCCAAAGGCACACCGAAAGAGACGCTGATCGTCAATGCGTGCGAGTGCGAGCCTTATATTACGTGCGATTATCGGCTGATGCTGGAGTGGACGGATCAGGTGCTGGCGGGGGTCCGGCTGGCAAAGAAGGCCTCCGGGTGCAAGCGAGTCATTATAGGTATCGAGGACAACAAGCCGCGGGCCATTGAAGTGATGCGCGATGTCTGCCGGGCCGGGGCCGATGGAATCGAGGTCATGCCGCTGCAGACGAAGTATCCGCAGGGCGGGGAGCGGCAGTTGATCCGGGCGGTGCTGGGTAAGAGCGTGCCGACGGGGGGGATTCCGCCGATGATCGGCGTGGTGGTGATCAATGTGGCGACAGCGGCGGCGCTGGCGGACGCGGTGGTCTTCAGGCGGCCTCTGACGCATCGTGTGGTGACGGTAACGGGCGGCGGTATTGACCGGCCGGGCAACTACTACGTGCCGCTGGGCATTACGGCCGGCGAGTTGATCGAGTTCTGCGGCGGTCTGAATTCACAGGCCCGCAAAGTGGTGATGGGCGGGCCGATGATGGGGCTGGCCATCGCGGACATGAAAACGCCGTTGACGAAGACCAGCGGGGCGATTACGGTCCTGACGCAGCAGGAGATCGGCTCGGCGAAGTTCGCCCAGCGGCAGACGGCGTGTATCCGGTGCGGACGTTGCCTGGAGGTCTGTCCGGAGCGGCTCAATCCGACACGCATCGCACACGCGGTGAAGAACAACCTGCTCGATGTGGCCCAGGATTACTATATGAGCGCGTGTATCGAATGCGGCTGTTGCAGTTATGTCTGCCCGGCGAATATCGAACTGACGGGTTATATCAAGACGGGCAAGATTTTCGTGGCCCGGCAGAAGAAACGGATGCCGGAATAGGCCCGACGGCCAGGATGTGGGAACGCTATGGGTCAGACGAACAAACTGGAGATACGGGTTTCGCCTTCGCCGCACGTGAGCAAGGCCCTGTCGACGCGGTCGGTGATGATCGACGTGCTGATCGGCCTGGCCCCGGCGTTGGCGGCGGCGGTGTACTATTTCCGGGTTCACGCGGTGACGCTGGTGGCGGTGTGTGTGGCGTCGTGCGCGGCGGCCGAGTGGGTGTGCAACCGGATTCGAAGGCGGGCGAACACGCTGGGCGATTTCAGCGCGGTGGTGACGGGTGTGATTCTGGCGTTTTCGCTGCCGCCGGCGCTTCCGTGGTGGGCGGCGATGGTGGGCGGTTGCGTGGCGATCGGCATCGGCAAGATGGTGTTCGGGGGATTGGGCTCCAACGTGTTCAACCCGGCGATGGTGGGGCGGACGTTCATGGCGGCTTCGCTTGGGACGTTGATGACGACGTGGACGGTCCCGGCGACGGTGGACCCGGTCATGCCGAAGGTGGCGCCGCAACGACTGGACGCCCGAACGCAGGCGACGCCGCTGGCGTGGAGCAAGACGGCGATCAAGAACGAACTGGGGGCGACGACGTACAACAGGCAGATATTCGGTTCGACGGTGACGGGGGAAGTGGGCGGTTGCCTGGGCGAGACCAGCGCCGTGGCCCTGGCGCTGGGCGGGTTGTATCTGCTGATTCGCCGGACGATCAACTGGCGGATCCCGGCGGGGGTGCTGGGGGCGGCGTTCGTGTTCGCCGCGGCGGCGTTTGTGTTGGACGGCGATGTGGTCAGCGAGCCGAGCCGCCAGTGGCTGGCTTCCGAGACCTACGTGCAGCCGTTGTTCCATCTGACGAGCGGGGCGATGCTGCTGTGTGCGTTTTTTATTGCGACCGACCCGGTGACGATGCCGCTGACGGGTCGGGGGATGTGGATTTTCGCCGTCGGGGTGGGGATTCTGACGATGCTGATTCGCGTGGTGGGAGAGTATCCCGAAGGCGTGATGTACGCGATATTGTTGATGAACGGGGCGACGCCGTTGATTGACCGGTTCTGCAAGGTGATTCCCGTCGGAGGTAAACCCGGTGGCAAAGGTTAAGTTCTTTATCGAGCAGAGTTGGCTGCTGATCGTCTCGGCGATCGGTTTCGGGCTGCTGTTGGCGCTGACGAGCACGGCGCTGGGGCCTCGGATCGAGCAGAATCGCATCGACAAGCTGAATCATCTGGCCGGCGGGCTGCTGCCGCAGGCGGAGCATTTCGTGCCGCTGGAGCCGGCCGTGGAGATCCGTTCGCCGCAGGGCAAGCCGCAGCAGGTCGAGGCCTACAAGGCGGTCCAAGGCGATCAGGTGGTCGGCTGGACGTTCATCCTCATCGGCTCCGGTTTTGCGGACAAGATCGCCCTGGTGGTGGCCGTGGACCGGGATTTTACGAAGCTGGCCGGATACGATGTCCTCAGCAGTAATGAGACACCCGGTTTCGGGGACAAGATCAAGTACGACTACTATCGCCACCAGTTTGTCGGGGCTCCGGCGGTGGGGTTGAAGCTGGTTTCGACGGGTGACGACAAGGCAATCGACGAAGCGATTGTGGCG
>DSDB01000158.1 GCA_011057845.1 Phycisphaerales bacterium
CCTTTCAAGGGTCTTTGGCGTAAACAAAGTAAACTACACGACATGCGGTTTGTTGTCAAACTCCAAATGCCTGACAATGACGCCGAAAAAGGGCCTTTTTCGCACCGGGCGACTACATGCCGAGCCGCAGGTACTCGTCCAGACGCCCCAGGGCCCACTCGGCGAACCTGCCGGCGCTCAGGCGCTCTCGAATCGCGGCCATCAGACGCTGGTAGAAGCGCAGGTTGTGCAATGACAAGAGGATGGGCCCAAGCATCTCCGACACGTTGAAAAAGTGCCGGATGGCCCCGCGGCTGAATGTCCGGCAGCAGTAACAGTCGCAGTCGGCCTCAATCGGGCCGCCGTCGCAGGCGTGGGCACTGTTTCGCAGGCGAAGCGGACCGTCAGCGGTGAAGGCGTAGGCGTTGCGCCCGTTGCGGGTGGGCAGGACGCAGTCAAACATGTCGATTCCAGCCATGACAGAGGCGATAATATCGGACGGATTGCCCACACCCATGAGATACCTCGGACGGTCCGCGGGCAGCAGGGGTGTTGTATGATGGACGGTGTCGATCATGTACTGGTGGCCCTCGCCGACACTCAGGCCCCCGATGGCGTAGCCGTCGAAACCGATTTCGACAAGCTGCGAGGCACAGCGGGTCCGCAGGTCCGGATCGATACCCCCCTGGACGATAGCAAAGAGCATCTGTTCAGGCCGGTTGTGGGACTGTTTGCACTGTTCGGCCCAGCGCAGAGTCCTACGAACCGCCGTCTCCAGCAGAGACGGTTCGGCCGGAAAGGGCGTGCATTGGTCGAAACACATGATGATATCGGCCCCAAGGCGGTTCTGGATGCCTGTGGCCGCGGCCGCGTCGAGATAGACCCTGGACCCATCGACATGGCTGGCGAACTCCACGCCCTCATCGTCGATGCGGACGAGGCTATTGAGGGAGAAGACCTGGTAGCCGCCACTGTCGGTCAGGATAGGACCGGGCCAAGCCGACATCGCGTGCAAGCCGCCCAGCCGCTCGACGACCTCAACACCGGGTCGGAGCATCAGATGGTAGGTGTTGGCGAGCATGACGGACGCGCCGGTGGATTGCAGTTGTTCGGGGGTGATGCCCTTGACCGTGCCGCATGTGCCGACGGGCATGAAGACGGGCGTCTCGACCGCTCCGTGGCCGGTTGTGAGGCGTCCGAGGCGGGCGGGCGTCGTTGAGTCGGCATTGAGAACCTCGAAGAGCCCCATTTTCAGTAGAGCCTGACGAGCTTGGCGTTTGAGTAGTAGTGCAGCAGGATCTGCTCGGCGGTCTTGCCCTGGCGGGCCATGCCCTGTGCGCCGCACTGGCACATGCCCACGCCGTGCCCCCAGCCGCGGCCCGCCTGGAACTCCCACTGGTCGGCGTTTTCGTGTATCTCGCAGGCGGCGCTGCGCAACTGCCGACCTGACGGGTCCAGCGTAAGCCTGAAATCCTCCCCACGCAGGTAGTCAACGCCGTTTTCGCCCCTCAGTTCCAAACGGGTAATGCGCGAGAACTTGTCATAACGGCTCACATCGGCCGGGGCGATTGCCGCGACCTGGCCGAGACGACGGAGCCTCGGATATCGCGCGGCCAGCAGTTCGGCGACGCGGGCCTTGTCCATGCGAACGACGGGCCAGAAGAAGGACCCGGGTCTGGCGACGTCCTTACAGTAGGGACAGGGTACGCCCATAAGGGCGGAGAAGGCCTCGCCGAAGACGTTTTCGCAGTTTTCCGTATGGCCACCGCAGGTCGAACTGTAGTACGCGGGGAACAGGTCGGTTTGGCCGTCCCTGTTGGGGGTCGTCAGGACCATTCCGCGTGTCTGATTGACGGCATCCCAGACCCTTTCGGTCTCGCCGTCAACGCCCTTATAGACCTGGCTGGCCTGGGTCCGGCTGAGGTCCCAGGTTCGTCCCTTGCCGAAACGTCGTTTGGTGTACAGGCAATACGTTCTGGCGGCGATGGCTTGGGCCTGGAGAGCAGCAGGTTCCCAGTATTGGGGCATTTCGGCACCGACGACGCCGGCGAGGTAGGGCTCAAGGGGGACCATATTGATGGCATCGAGGGTGCGGCCGTCGGGGTTGACGCATATCCGCAACTGGCCGCGATGACCGCTGCCGTCGATCCCAATGATATGAGGCGGATCCGGCAGGATGTCCACCTCGAAGGCGTGAACGGGCAGGTCGGCGATGCTGATGCGACCTGCGACCACCGAGACCCTCATGGGCCCATCCTGGCGGGCGAATGCCTGCGGCGGACTTTCGGCGCCGGTGGCGGCCACCGCGAAGCCGGTCTCGAGCGAGAGGTCAAACCCGTGGGCATCGTTGATCAACAGGACGCGGACCCAGTATCCTGGGGCTGTATCCATCTGGGGTGTCGTGGCCGGGGTGTTTCGCGGCTTGCAACCGGCGATGGTCGGGAGCATCAGGATCAGCGTCGATGCCGCCAAGAACCAACCCGCCGCGGGGGCCGGGCTCCTCTTGGGGTGTGGGGCCAGCCCGCTTATTGAGGCTGTGGCCGCCACAGCAGCCCGGGCGCACCTGGGGCTCGAATCGGAGAGGGGTCGATACCGGCGGCCCGGATGCGCACCTGTACTTAGCATGACACGTAGCGTTCGCCTTTCCCGGCGCATCGGGGCGGATATATGCGTCGCAAGCCGCCCCATGGAAGCCGTCAGTCCAGACTCCGCAGGGATAATCCCAACCCGGCCAGCGCCTTCTTGATCTCATTGAGGCTGGTAACGCCGAAGTTCTTGCAACCCAACAGTTCGGCGTCGGTGCGGCGCACCAGGTCGCCAAGCGTATTCAAGTTCAGCGTTTGCAGACACTTGCGTGCGCGAACCGACAGTTGGAGGTCCTCGACGGGTTTATGCATCAGGGCGTCGGTCTCGCTGGGTGTTTCTTCGACTTCCGGCTCCATGGCGAAAGCCTTGTCCTCCAGGGCCATGCCCAAGTAGAGCCCCTTGGCTTCGAGGACGGTCTTGATTTCCTTCAGCGAGGTCTCGCCGAAGTTCTTGTAGGACAGCAGTTCGGTTTCGGTGATGTTAAGCAGATCGCCGATCGTGCGGATGTTCATCTTCTTGAGACAATTGCGACTGCGGACGGATAACTCGAAGTCGGTGATGGGCGTTTCGAGGATCTGATTCTTCCGGCTGCGGCGTTTCTCCTTCTCTTCGTCGTAATACATCGTTTTGGAACTCTCGATGTCCTTCTTGAAGAGGATGGCGCGGCGGTGTGTGGGATGGGATTCGAGAACCGCGTCAACGCATTGTGCGGCCTTGGCGAACCTGCCCAGGTCCTCATAGATGACGGCCATGTTCAGCAAGGCACTGACATAGAGCGGCCCCTTGGTGGCAATCTGCCGATACTGGTCAAGTGCGGCCTGTTCATCCCCGGAGAGGTCATAACGGTAGGCCAGGTGGAATCGGGCCTTCTGATGGTCGGCAGACAGTTCCAGGGCCGCCTTGTAACTGCCGACGGCCTCAGTGTAGAGGCCCTGGGCCTCTTGGAGGCGTCCAAGCTGATAGTGGTACTCGGCGCTGACCTTGGCGAAATTGGCGCAGGCCTTGAGTTGTTTGGCGGCGGCGTCGAAATCCCCGGCCTTGCGATAGGCAGCCGCCTTCTCCATGTTGACGGCAAGGGTGTCGGCGTTGAACTGGAGGCACTTGTCCAAGGCGGCGACGGCGTCGGCGTAGCGTCCGGTGCGCTCGAGCGCCTGGGCCAGACAGAGGTATTTCTCGGCGCAGTCGTGGGCCTTCTTCAGTTTGTCGGCGGCCTCACGGTACCGGCCGAGCACGCATAGCCCAATTCCGGTGGCCAGCAGCGTCTTGGCGGACGTATCGGCCAGATGGCCCTCAAGCTGCTGTGCGAAGGCCATGCGGCTGCGGTCGGTGCTGTTGACAGAATGCGTCAGTTGGCGGACGTCCGCCATGGACGGCGTCGTGCCGGCAAACAGGTCAAGGCCGGGCGATGCTACTTGTTCCATAGAATGACTCTCCTACGGTGTCATTGCCACATATACGGTTTTGCACTGATCCCAGTGAAGGAGCGGATTATACGCGCCGCCTCAGGGGTTTGCAATATCTATTTTCAGGCAGCCAGAGGCGGTTCGGGCGACGCCAGACCGGCCGGCGGCCTGTCAGTACCTGACAAGGGCGACCCAGTCCTTGCCGTCGTTGGCCGGGGGCAGGCCGATGTTGACGACGCCCGGCCCCTTGACCTGCCGAACCGATCCGGCGGCCAGTGCGCCTCCCGTGCGGGGATTGTACCAGAGGACGTTGAATGTCCTGTCGCTCTCCTGAAGGTCCAGGGTGGTGGACCGGCCTTGGGGCAGATAGATCGCATAGACCTGGCCGCGTTTGGCAAAGCAGTAGTCGTTTTCCGCGGCGGTCAGTTCGTCGGCATGTTCCATCTCGGTGAACGGCAGGTGACGGCCGAAGAACTCCAAGGCGTGTCGGGTCTGGTCCCACATCCGGGCGCGGCTTCGCCAGTCCTCGCAGTTGAGGTCGTTGTGGGCGAACTTGTAACCGAAGTACCACTCGACGCCGGCGCCTCCGGCCATGAGGCAGCCCCATAAGTGCTTGTCGCGGATCTCGTTGTGGTCGGGGTCATCGGCGTCGGGCTTGACGCCGACGTCGGCCTGGGCCACTTCGTCCAGGCAGACGAACCATGGGCGACCGGCCCTGGCGGAGGCGTCGATCCACTTGATGGTCTGCTTATGCGTGTCCGTGGTCTGGAGCGATGCGCCTTCGAAGAACTCAAAACCGAGAAGGGGGGTGTAGACCTTGTCATACTGGCCGGGGAAGGTGTGGCAGACGATGGGGTGATTGTAGGGGTCCAGATCTTCGAAGTACCGGCAGAAATCCTTGCGCTGCTGGTCGGTGTTGGTATTTTCCTCGCCGAGGTTCCATACGATGGCGAGATGATGGGAGAAGCGGGCGATCAGTTCACGGAAATAGAGCTTCCGCTGGGGGCCCAGTTCTCCATTGTCGAGGCCATGGTCGTTCTCGGTCTCCTGCAGGATGATGTGCATCATCAGGCCGAGGTGGTCCATGTGGGAAAAGACAATCTCCCACTGGTCGAGTTTGGAACAGTCGAACCGCATGCGTTCAGCGGGGCTGGTCCAGGGCCAGACATCCTTGCCGTCGCCGCCGTCGATGTTGTAGGGGATGAAGTAGACGCTGTTCATGCCGGTGGAGGCGAGATAATTGATGGCCCCGATGATGCCCTTGCCCTTGCCGTCTTTCCAGGTGGGGTTGCCCGGCTGGTGGTCCCTGATGTGGGGCTCGTATCGGTGGATGAAGATGCCGCCGGCGGCCTCGCCGGTGCGTTTGAGGTCTTCGGAGTCATAGGTGTCGTCAAAGTCGGCGTACGCCAGGAAGTTCTCCGGGCTGTCGGCGCCGCCTTTGATAAAGTACGTCTTATCCCCGGCAAACTGGAGATAGCGTTTGCCGACATACCGCAGAAGGCCCTTGCCGCGGAAGTCGCGGCCGGTCTTGTCGGTGGGGGCGATATCCAACGTGCCTTTGGCGGCGTCAAACGCGGCAGGTTCGCCGACGTCGGGGTCGAGGCTCATGGCGATGTCCTTGCCGGTGCGGAAAGACGCGGTCCAGGTCCATGTGCCTGACTCATCGGGCGCGAAGTGCATGCGCCACTTGTTGCCGGAGGTGGTGCTGGTTTGTCCGGCGTTGCCGTCGGCGGCGTAGAACCCGGGAACCACGACCTTGCGCCGGCCTTTGACGAAGGCTACGTTCAGCCGGTAGTCGGTGAACGGGTTGATCGGGGCGTCTTCGGCCGTGTCGGGGCCGTCAAAGGTGAGGGTAACGCGGTGCCATTGCCTCAGTTCACCGGAGACCCGGACGTCGGCCATGCAGACCAGAGGTATTGCCAGAATCATGGCCAAAGGCAACAGGCGGGGACGTGGACGTTTCATCTTAAGGTATCCTTATAATGGGCGACTGTTCTGATGCTTGGTTTCAACAAAAGCCGGTATGTTTGCAGTCGGTCGCGGACACGCTACTTCAACTGCATGAGCCCCGGCCCGGCCAGCTCCGCCCGCACACGCCCGGTATTCAGGTCGTACTCGATCCCCTTGACCAGGGCCCCGTTGAAGTAGCACGGCTGAGTCC
>DSDB01000068.1 GCA_011057845.1 Phycisphaerales bacterium
CACCTGTCGCATATCCCCCGCAGCTACGCCGGCCTGATTCGAGCGATTCTTGAAGCGGCCGGCGACAGCCGAACTGAGATATTTTTCTGAAGGCCAACGCACGTGAAGCCCGGCGACGGTTA
Organism: Phycisphaerales bacterium; assembly: GCA_011057845.1. Lineage (GTDB taxonomy): Bacteria > Planctomycetota > Phycisphaerae > Sedimentisphaerales > Anaerobacaceae > UBA2266. The sequence continues at coordinate 123 of DSDB01000068.1, forward strand.
CATCTGTTTCATCGTTAACCCCAAGTCCGGGGCAGGCAGCACCCGGCCCCTGGGCCGCCAATTCCGGCAATACCTCGCCGCCAGAGGCTTCGACATCCATGCCCATGTAACCCGATCCCTGGAGCATGCCTGCGAATTGGCCACCGACGCCGCCGTCGACCATGATTGCGCCCTGGTCGTCGCCGTCGGTGGCGACGGCACGGTTCGTGAGGTCGTCCGCGGCCTCGAAGGAAGCGATCGGCCGGTCCTCATCGTCCCCGGCGGCACCGAGAATCTGCTGGCCAGCGAACTGGGCATCGACGCCCATCTCCAGACCCTCATCGACGTCTTCGAATCCGGCCATATACAGCGCCTGGACCTTGGCATCGTCAACAACCGCTGTTTCACCTCCATCGCCGGTTTCGGCTTTGATGGCGAGATTGTCCGGCGGGTCAGCGAGCGACGGAAAGGCCACATCACCTACGCCGATTACGTCGCCCCCGTCTGGAAAACCTTCTGGACCTACAAGTATCCGGCCATGACCGTTACCGTTGACGACAAAGAGTTTTTCAGCGGCAGGGGGCTGGTCTTCGTCGGCAACATCCGCCGTTACGGCGGCGGCCTGCGAATCCTCCGCGACGCCAACCGCGGCGACGGCCTTCTGGATGTCTGTGTCTTCAAGACCGACTCCCGCCTGTCTCTCTTGCGGATGACGCTTCTGATGTTGCTGCGGTCCCATATCGGCGCCAAGAACGTCCTTTACAAGCGCGCCAGGACCATCACCGTCACGGGCGATCCGGCCATCAGGACCCAGATCGACGGAGACCCTGGCCCGGCGTTGCCCGTCCACATCAAGGTCATCCCGGCCGCGGTCAACTGCCTGGCCCCCAAGGGGGCCCGGCCGTTGGGCCTGAGAACTCGAATCAAGCGAATCTTCGGATAGGACTGCCCTCTATGAGCCAGCCGCACTTCACCATCGGCCCCGTTCAAGTCGGTCTCGACGCGCCGCTCTTCGTTATGGCCGGGCCGTGCGTCATCGAAAGCCTTGACAACTGCCTGGCGATCGCCGAGCGGCTTGTCGCCGCGGCCGAGGCCACCGACATCCCCTTCATCTTCAAGGCCAGCTTCGACAAGGCCAACCGCTCCAGTATCGACAGCTTCCGCGGGCCCGGCCTCCACCAGGGTCTGGATATCCTCCATCGTGTCCGCGAAGAGACCTCCCTGCCTATAATGACCGACGTCCACGAGCCGGCCCAGGCCACCCCGGTCGCCCAGGTCGTCGACTGCCTCCAGGTGCCGGCGTTCCTGTGCCGCCAGACCGACCTGCTCGTCGCCTGTGCGCAGACGGGCAAGCCCGTCAATGTCAAGAAAGGCCAGTTCCTTTCCCCGGCGGAGATGAAGAACGTCGTTGACAAGCTCCACGCCGCGGGCAACAACCGCATCATGCTGACCGAACGGGGCACTTTCTTCGGATACAACCGCCTTGTCAATGACATGACCGCCATCCCGACCATGCAGGCCCTGGGATGCCCGGTCATCTTCGACGCCACCCACAGCACCCAGCAGCCTGGCGGCCTTGGCTCGGCCAGCGCCGGACGTCCGGAAATGGCCCCCATCCTGGCCCGGGCGGCGGTTGCCGCGGGCGCCAACGGCCTATTCCTGGAGGTCCATACCGACCCGCCTGGGGCCAAGTCCGACGCCGCCTGCGTGCTGCATGTGGACCATCTCAAGGGCGTCATTACCGTATGCAAGAGGGTTTTCGAGGCCGTAAGGCAACCCGCATGACCACACAGTACGCCCATCTTTACGGTCCTGTCCCATCGCGACGCCTCGGTCTGAGCCTTGGCGTCGATATCGTCCCCGCGAAGGTCTGCACCCTCGACTGTATCTACTGCCAGATCGGCCGAACCAGCCTGGCGACCCTTGTCCGCAAGCCCTATCTGCCCGCATCCGAGGTCCTCGCGGAGCTGTCCGACCGTATCGGGCAGGGCCTGGCCTGCGATTACATCACCCTCACCGGCTCCGGCGAACCGACGCTCAACACCGAGCTTGGCTGCCTCATAGACCAAATCCGTACCCTTACCCACATCCCCATAGCCCTTATCACAAACGGCACGCTTCTGTACGACCCTGCCGTCCGGTTCGACGCCGCCAGGGCGGATGTGGTCCTGCCTTCCCTCGATGCCGGAAACGAAGCCGCCTTTCGTAAGATAAACCGGCCGTGTCTGGACCTTGCTTTTCAGACCTTTCTCCAGGGCCTGATCGACTTCCGGGCACGCTACCAGGGCCGCATCTGGCTTGAAGTGTTCCTCATCGAGGGCGTCAACACCTCCGATGCCGAGATTCAGTCGCTCAAGGACTGCATCGCCCGGATACGCCCGGACAAGGTCCACCTCAATACCGCTGTCCGGCCGACGGCCGAACCCGGCATCAAACCCCTCGATCCAGCCCTGCTCCAGGCTATCGCCCAGCGCATGGGGCCGGATTGCGAGGTGATCGCCGACTTCCCCATCGCCCATCCCCACCACCTGCCCGAGAGCCTCCATTCGCTTGCACAAGCCGACCAGACGGCCGAATCCATCTTCGCAATGCTGAAACGCCGTCCCTGCTCGATCGACGACCTCTGTAGTGCCCTGGCCCTGACCCGAACAGCCGCACTGGCTGCCCTGAAGATGCTCACGGCCGCCAACCGCATTTGCACTACTTCCAAGGCCGGTCGAGTCTTCTACGCCCCGGCTCCCGACACACCTCCCACAGACTCATAAACCCTGCGAAATTCGCCCCTGATCGCCGATCTGGTTCGTATTTTGTAAAGCCCCCCGTCCCATTGGCCGATAAAGTTTCTGTAGTGGCCGCGGTGTGATGGGCCGATCGGGTGGGTGGGATATGTCGTTTTCCGACGTAACTCGCCCCGTACGGCCCGGTAAAAACCGCAGCCGGTTTTGCGTATCAGGTCAGTCTCTGGCAGGTGCCATCTGTGAACGCCACAGCCAAACGACAGATTGTCCTCAACAAGGGCACTGAGAAATTCATCTTCCGGTACCAGAGCGGCTGCGAGGATGAGCTGCTCGACGCACTGATAGAACAGGCCAAGAACCCGAAGACCACATTCGACTGGTTTGACGCCGCCGTCCTCAGTTTCAAACTGGCCCAGTCGCTCATGGGACAGGCCGACGAACTCCTGCACAATAACCGCAACACGGAAATCCGTCTTGCATGAGACTCAAGGGGAGACAACCCTTGCCGGTGTCTCCGCGTTATCGCAAACACAACCCAACATAAGGCAGGCAGACTATGGAAGATAGCGCGATCATTCAGGAATTCCTGGGCTACTTGAAATACGAGAAGCGTTTTTCCGAGCATACGGCGAAATGCTATGGCGCCGATCTGACCCAGTTCGGCGAGTTCCTCCTCGAGCATTCGGACGCCTGTGGCCACGAGGATGGCGATATATCGATGGGGCACTCCGGGGGCTCCGCTACGGCCGTGGCGACAGGCACTGAACTGAAGGTGGACCCGTTGCTCCTGACGGCCGAGGCCAACACCATCCGCAGTTACATGGCCCGGCTCAACGACAAGCAATACTCCAAGGCCACCGTCGCCCGCAAACTCGCCACGCTCCGCAGCTTCTACAAGTTCCTTATCCGGCGCAATCGGGTCGCCGCCAGCCCCGTGGTCGGCATTCGCACGCCCAAACAGGACAAGAAGCTCCCGCGGTTCCTCGAATACGATCAGGTCAAGCGGCTGCTCGAGACGCCCCCCTCGGATACATGGCTGGGCGCCCGCGACAGGGCCATCCTGGAGACCCTCTACAGCACGGGGATACGGGTCAGCGAGCTGGTGTCTCTGAACATGGACGATATCGACTTCCTCGGTGAAGTCATTCACGTCCGCGGCAAGGGCAAGAAAGAACGCATCGCCCCCATCAGCGCCTCGGCCCTCCAGACCATCCAGCACTACATGGAATACCGCAACCGCCGCGCCCAGAGCAACAGCAACTTCGACAACAAAGTGCTCTTCGTCAACAAGCACGGAAAACGGCTGAGCACCCGGAGCGTCCGTCGAAAAATGGACAAGTACCTGAAGATGGCCGGCCTGGACCCCGCCATCAGCCCTCACACGCTTCGGCACAGCTTCGCCACCCACATGCTCAACAATGGGGCGGATCTGCGGAGCGTCCAGGAGTTACTGGGCCACCAGTCCCTGTCAACGACACAGGTCTACACGCACCTGACCACGGCGCGTCTGAAAGAGACGTACCAGGATGCCCATCCCCGCGAGAACGAGTCAGATGCGTCCCGCACGGATGATAACAACGGCTTCTACTACTGAGCGGATCACAGAATGAGTCTGCAAGGCCGCTTCCCATAGTGGCCTTTTTTATTGGGCCGCCGCCCCATTGCCGATGTACTCCGGCACCAGCGACTTGATTTTTGAAACGATCAACTCGCGGTCCTGTGTGTGCGCTGCTCGAAGGATGTCCTCGATCCCCGCCAGCAGTCCCTCCCGATCCATCGGGATGTTCTTCCAGACGCTGATCTTCGGGTGATGGGTCCGCTGCATATCCTCGCCTTCGATGGACAGCTCCTCGAACAGCTTCTCGCCCGGCCGAGGACCGGTAAAGACGATCTCGATGTCTTCGCCCGGTCGAAAGCCGCTGAGGGTAATCAACTCCTTGGCCAGATCGACAATCTTCACCGGCTCGCCCATATCGAGAACGAAGATCTCGCCCCCCTTGCCCATGGTCGCGGCCTGCAAGACGAGCTGGCTGGCCTCCGGGATGGTCATGAAGTATCGCTTCATCTCCGGATGGGTCACCGTCAACGGCCCGCCCTCGGCGATCTGCTTCTTGAAGATCGGCACGACGGACCCATCCGACCCGAGCACGTTGCCGAACCGCACGGTCACATACTGCGTCCGGCTGGTCATGCTCAGGTTCTGAATGTACATCTCGGCGATCCGCTTCGATGAGCCCATGATACTCGTCGGATTCACCGCCTTGTCCGTACTGATCATCACGAAATTCGTGCTGCCGAACTCGGCCGCGGCGTCGGCGACCGTCTTGGTCCCGAGGATGTTGTTCTTCACCGCTTCGCCCGGGTTGAGCTCCATCAGCGGCACATGCTTGTGCGCCGCCGCGTGGATCACCACCTGCGGCCGATACGTCTCGAACACCTGTCCGACGCGCACCGAATCGGTGATGTCGCAGATCACGGCCGCCAGGTTCACGCTGGAGAACTGCCGCCGCAACTCCCGTTCGATATAGAACAGCGGGTTTTCGGCTTGTTCGACCAGCACCAGATTCCGCGGTCCGTACTTGCACACCTGCCGGCACATCTCCGAGCCGATGGAGCCGCCGGCCCCGGTCACCAGGATTACCTTGTCCTTGAGGAACGCCTCGATCATGTCCTCATCGAGTTGCACGACTTCGCGTCCCAGCAGGTCGTTGATACCCACGTCACGAATCTGCGAGACCCGCAGCCGGCCTGAGGCGATATCGGTGATCGATGGAACGGTCCGAAAGCGGATATTCGTGCCCTCATCGAACACCTGAATCACGCGGCGCCGCTGCTGATGGGTCGCCGAGGGCATGGCGATGGCGATTTCCTCGATATTCCTGGCCTCGCAGATGTCCGGCAATTGCCCCACCGTCCCCAGCACCGGCAGCCCATGGATCAGCGTCCCTCGCTTGGCGGGGTCATCGTCGATAAAACCGACCACCTCGTATTCCGCCACCGGCATCCGGTGAATCTCCCGAAGAAGCGCCTCGCCGGCGTTGCCGGCCCCGACAATCAGCAGACGTTTCAGGCGTCCGGCCTCCTCCGTGCGGAACTCTTCGTGATACAGGCGAACCACCATCCGAAGCCCCGCCAGCAGCAGGATCGTGGCGAACATGTCCAGCATGAAGACCGCCTGGGAGACCTCCTCCAGGTTGCCCACGTGGCGTCGCGCCGCCGGAAGATTCAGCGACGCAAACCACACCGCCAGCG
>DSDB01000693.1 GCA_011057845.1 Phycisphaerales bacterium
CCGGCGAGCGGGTAACGCTCTGCGAGGCGAACGAGGGGGTTGGGATGTTTAGTCAGGCGATAGTCTTGACGGTTCGCTACAATGACAACAGACCCTGGCCGGTCTCGCCCGACGGCACCGGGCATTCCCTCGTACTCGCCAAACTGGGGGGCAATCCGGAGGAGGGCTCGTCGTGGGCGGCGAGCAGCTATATCGGCGGCACACCCGGCGGGCCTGACCAGGCACATTCGGATCCGTCGACGCCCGAGACGGTCAGTCTGGTGAAACCGGGGGATGCGGGGCGGTATTTCAAGGGTACGAAGGAGCCTTCGCCGGGCGGCGGTGGAGACCCAACAACGCAGTGGACGCAAATCAACTTCAACGACGATCCGGTCACAACCGAATGGCTCGACGGCCCAACGGGATATGGTTTCAGCACCGACCCTAGTGAGATGCAATCGGTTCGGACGGAACTTTCCGACATGCGGTACAGTTATCTCTCGGCCTATGCCCGGATACCGTTTACGCTGACGGCCGCGCAAATCAACTCCTTCACGGAGCTCCGCGTCGAGGTCTACTACGACGATGCCTTTGTCCTGTACCTCAACGGCCAGCGCGTCGGCGATTCGGGCAATATTTCGGGCACCCCGCCCGCATACAATGCCCCTGTGTCCACGGCCACGGATTATCCTGCGATGACCATCGACCTGACGGGCCAGAAGAACCTGCTGGTCGTGGGCAAGAACGTCCTGGCCATCCAGGGGCATAATACGAGCCTGACGAGTTCGGACTTCGTTATGAGCCCCCTGCTCACGGCCACGGCGGCGGCTACGGGCGGCGGGGATGATCCGCAGGCGAGGCTGCTGATTAACGAGCTGCTGGCCAACAGCGACGCCCCTCCGGGCACGGACTGGGTGGAGATCTACAATCCGGGCCCGGTGGCCGTGACCTTGACGAACATCTATCTCAGCGACGACCCGGACAACCTGCTCAAGCACCCGTTGCCCGCCGGCGCCGTGATGCAGCCGGGTACGTTCATTGCCATCCGCGAGGGAACTCCGCCCGACGGCTTCCCGTTCGGACTGGATTTCCGAGGCGAAACGGTCTTCCTGACGGTTGCCACCCCGGGGCCTTCACCTGAGCCGATTCGCGTGCTCGATGCGGTTCGCTACGGCGTTCTGGAACCGGAACAGACCTTCGGACGCTATCCCGACGGTTCCAACAATCTGGGGATTCTGGCCTCGGCCACGTTCGGCGCCGCCAATTCGCAGCGCCGTGTCGGTGACGTCGTCATCAACGAGATCATGTACAACCACCCCACGAAAGACGAGCGGTACGACTTCGTGGAGTTGTACAACCGCAGCGCCGCCGCCGTATCGCTGGCTGGATGGGAATTCACCGAGGGCATCAGCTACACGTTTGGCGCCGTATCGATGGCACCGGGGGCCTATATCGTCGTGGCCAAAGACCCCAACATGATGGCCGCCGTTTACGGCAACCTGACCAAAGGGGTCAATCTCTTCGGACCCTACTCCGGCAACTTGAGCAAGAGCGGCGAGCGGATTGAGCTGTCGTATCCTTATGTCGAGCCCGACCCGAATACGGGCCAGCCACGGACGTACATGATCGTGGCCGATGAGGTGACGTACTACGAGGGAGGCCGCTGGCCCGTGTGGGCCGACGGCATGGGCTCCAGCATGGAATTGCGCGACCCCCACAGCGACAACGACCACCCGGACGCCTGGGCCGACAGCGACGAACGGGCCAAGAGCGCCTGGCGACAGTACAGCTTCACCATCGCTGGTTCCGACAGCCAGTACACGCACGACTTCGTCGATGTCTTCGAAATACTGCTGCTCAATAAGGCCGAGATTCTCATCGATGACGTGTCGCTCACGCTCAACGGCGTTAGCGCCCTGACCAACGGGGGATTCGAGAGCGGCCAGTCGCCCTGGCGGTTCCTGGGCAACCACGTTCAGAGTTCCGTCACGACCCAGGACAGCCGTTCGGGCTCTCGTTCGCTGCACGCCATTGCCACCGGCCACGGGGACCCGGGCGCCAACCGCATCAACCAGTCGATATCGGGCACCGCCGGGACGGTGACATTCACCTTCTGGGCGAAATGGCTGCGGGGCAGCCGATACGTGCTGCTGCGGACAAGCCGTCAGAGGTCGCCGGTTCAGCCGCCGCGGCCAGCCTATTCCTTCGCGCTGGATATGCCCGTGAACCTGGGCACGCCCGGAGCGGTCAACACAGCCTACACCGCCAACCGCGGACCGAATATCAACGAGGTGGCCCACTCGCCGACCCTGCCGAGCGGCGGGCAGGCTATCACCGTAACCGCGAGGGTCACGGACAACGACGGCGTCGCCTGGGTGAGGCTGTACTATCGCAGCGAGGGGGCGTCGAGCTTCAGCAACACCCTCATGCGGGATAACGGCTCCAGTGGCGACGCGGTCGCCGGGGATAGCCTGTACACCGCAAGGATACCGGCAGCCACGGGCGGGACCATGCGGGCCTTTTACATCGTGGCGTCGGATGGTTCGGCCACGACGCGATTCCCCACGCCGTTGCCGTCGACCGCCGACGTCCCGGATCGTACCTGCCTGGTGCGGGTGGGCGATGCACAGGTGACATCGCCGTTCAAGACCTATCGCGTCTGGCTGAGCAACGATGTGATCGCCGCGTTCACCAGCCGGCCGAACCTGTCGAACGAACTGATGGATTGCACGTTCGTCTACAACGACCAGGAAGTCTTCTATAACACGAAAATACGCTTCCGCGGCAGTCCGTTCATTCGTAGCGGAAGTGGTCGCAATCCGACCGGCCGGTACGCCTTCCGAATCGACTTCCCCCCGGACCAGAAGTTCCGCAACCGCGAAGAAATCAACCTCGACAACACCGAGGGAACCAGCCGCGGAGCGGTCCAGGAACGTGCTTCCTACTGGTTCTACAACAAGATGGGCATGCAATACTCGCGTCAGGAGTACGTCCGGTGGGTCGCCAACGGCAACAACTACTCGCGATATGAAGACGTCCAGAAAGGCGACGGCGAATACATCGACGCATGGTTCGCCGCCGACAGCGACGGATACCTCCACAAGGTGGACGACTACTTCGAATACACCATAGATGGAACAGGCTTTGCGAACCTGGACGAGGGTCTCATCTATAATTCGCAACACCCGTTGCTCAAGGAGACGTATCGCTGGGGATTCGAGAAGCGCTCGCACCGGCAGAACGACGAATGGAGCCACCTGCTGAATTTCGCCCAGAAGATGAACACCTCCGTGAGTAGCGGATTGTACGAGCTCAACGTCGAGTCGGTCGTCCACCCGGAACATCTGGCCCGTTCGCTGGCGATCCGCCATGCCGTAGGCGACTGGGACAGCTATGGATACAGACGCGGCAAGAACAACATGTTCTACTACACGGCCAACGAACAGAAATGGTACCTCCTGCCGTGGGATATCGACTTCACGTTGGGTTCGGGAAACGGCCCGACATCCGACTTGTTTGAGGTCACACCCAACAAGTTCCCGGAGATCGTGGCGTTTATCAATCGGGACAAATACCGTCGCATGTACCTGGCGGCGTTGGCGGAACTGGCATACGGGCCGTGGCAAACATCTTATGGAACGGCCAATCCGCCCACGGCCTTTGACAAGTTCCTCGACGACGCCGCCGACCAACAGGTTCTCGACAACGGCAACGACGGGCGGCGAAACGCCATCAAGGCCTTCATCCGCGACCGCCGCAACTACATCCTGACCCAACTGCCGACGTCCGAGGTCTTCGCCATCACCACGAATGGAGGGCAGGATTTCTGCACGGGTTATGATGTGATCACGCTGACAGGCGTCGCTCCGGTCGCCGTCTCGCGTATTGCCGTCAACGGAACGCTTTTGCCGACGGAACTGTTCGGCCAGAATACATGGAAGGTGGATGTGACGCTCGACGAAGGCGCCAACGTGCTTCACGTCACGGGCCATACGGGGGCCGGATTCCCCGTCGGCGGCGCGGAGGACACGATTACGGTGACAAAGGCCCCCCCCAGCCGCATCGATTCCGTGACGCCGGAGAAGGCGTGCGACGGCGGAGTGGTCGACGTGCTGATTCGGGGCGCCAACCTCAGCGGGACCACGCAGGTATCCCTGACCAAGGTCGCGGAGGAAATCGGGTTCGACGCGATGCACGTGCTGAACGCCTCGGGCTTTGACCGGATTGAGGCCGCGACACTGCTGCTGGATAACCCGCAGGACAGCCTGATCGACGAGATCTACTCGGTGTATAACGTAATTAACCTGGGTAATCTTCGCGGCCAGGGCGAGTTCAAAACGGGCGAACAGCCCTTCACGTGGCCCTTCAACCTGGGTTTCCCGAATTTTGCAATCCGCTTCATGGGCTATATCTACGCGCCGTCGCCCGGAACCCGGTACTTCGGCGTCTGCAGTGACGATGGTTTCGCGCTGTGGATCGACGGAAGGCTCGTGGGCGAGTACGCGAATCTGCGAACCGAGGCGACGACGGACGTGGCCAACCCCGGCACCGCCGGGACGATGTCCTATGACTTTCCGTCGGAGGGGGCTTATGCCCTGCAGATGGACTACTTCTTCACGGACGGGCAGGAAGGAATCGAACTGTTTCAGACGGACGCCGGCGGCGGCAATCGACGCCTGATCAACGTGGACGCCGAGCTGGTGGTCTACCGGAGCCAGGCCGCCCGCATCAACGCCATGAACATATCCGCGACGGATCCCAATACAGTGTCGTGCCGGTTTAATCTCGCCGCGGCGCCCAGCGGATTGTGGAACCTTGAACTGGTGCCCGAGTGTGGTCCATCGGCCCAATGCCGCCTTCCGAACGCGATGCAAGTGGTCTCCTGTCGCGCGGATATTGACGGGAACAAACGGGTGGACTTCCGCGACTGGGCGATGCTGGCCGGTCGCTGGCTGGATGCATGCTCACCGCCCGACCACTGTAGCGGCGCCGACCTGGACGAAAGCGGTGGTGTTGAAATGGAGGACGTGGCTATTCTGGCCGAGGCATGGCTGATGGACATGCCGTAACTCATAACTCGTCGATTGATAGACCGAGGTCTTTCGTGTAGAATCCGTTCTCCATGAAAGACTCCAGACAAACTTGCCGCGTTCGTCAAGACGTGCGGCGGGCGGTCGGCGGTGTTGTGCCACGCCCGCAGTTGTTTGTGCGCGCCGAGGTAAAGGTCGAGGGCATATCCGTCCTGGAGTGGTTCTCGCGGCAGCGTGGCGTGGACCGGTTCTACTGGTCCGACCGAGACGGCGACGACGAGGCGGCCGGAGCCGGCGCCGCGGCACAGGCCGACGAGACGGACTATTCCACGGCCCCGGAGGCACTGACGGCGGTGCGCCGGTCGGTGGATGAAGGCCCGGTGGACCTGCGCTACTACGGAGGCATTTGTTTCGATCCGCTCGATGACCGGACACCGATGGAGGGATTCGGGCGATTTCGGTTTGTGGCCCCGCGGGTGGAGTTGCGCCGAACCGGTGACCGGACGGTTCTGGCCCTGACGGAACGGGCGGGGCGCCGGCGGGATGTTCAATCTTTACGCGCCGAGGCGGAGGCGTTGGCGAACAAGGCCGTATCTGTATCGCCCGACATCGCCGTGGCCACATCCGTCGGACGCATCCTTACAAGGGTGAACACCCCCGACAGGAATCAGTGGACCGCGATGGTCGGCCGGACCATCGAAATGATGCGGCGCGGGGGGCTCAGCAAGATAGTCCTCTCTCGCAAGAGCGAACTGACCATGTCCAGCGAGGTGGATCCTGCCGAGATACTCAGGCGCGTGAGGGCCGGCCGCGGCGGGACCTACGATTTCTGCTTTGAATTCGGCGGGCGGGCCTTTGTCGGCAGCAGCCCGGAGTGCTTGTATCGGCGGCGGGACCGGGATATCTACACCGAGGCCATAGCGGGGACCTGTGCCGTGGGGGCCACCGACCGGCAGACGGACGACCTGCGCAAGGCCCTGCTGGCCTCCGCGAAAGAGGCCGAAGAACACGCGTATGTGTTTCAGGATGTCCGGACGCA
>DSDB01000670.1 GCA_011057845.1 Phycisphaerales bacterium
AGCGGGCGTCCGGATACCGTCGAACCTCGCACGCCGGGTCGCTTTCGCGATCGCCAGGATGCCGCCGGCGATGCGGGCGACGGTCCTCGCGGATTCGATGGATTCGGTCGCGGACAGCGTCCTGACCGGCCACAAGGCGGCTTCGGCCCCTTCCAAGGCCTGCGCGGCCCGGAAGGACGCACTGGCCGCGGCGGTCCCGGAGCTTGGATGAGACAACCCGGTACCGAGGCCGAAGGCCCCGCCCCTGAGCCGAATCAGGCACCACCGCAGACCGATGCGGCCGAGGAGATTCCTGCCGAGACGCCGACCGACGACCATACGCCGGCAGAGACGACTCCGGTCGCCGAAGATGCGGCGGAGGCATAGAAACATGTGTTTCTTGGGGTCCGCCGGCGGTTTTTTCGGCCTACGAACAGAAAATACCTGTTACCGCCGGCGGTTTCACCCCACTATCGTATCGGTAAGGACTGTGGACACTGATTTCGAACTGTGGTCGGCCCGAATTACCACGGGCCTGACGGCAATACAACGGGTGAATCAGGCGATATGGTTAAGGCAAGTCTTCAGCACGGCGGCGTTTTCGCTATGGATGGCGTCTGGGGGCTTGCGGCTCTTCGGCCGGGGAAGCGGTCGGTTAGACAAGTGAATTTGATGGCTCGATGGCCCAGGACGGGGTTAGAATAGTGCTTTCAACTTGCGTCTTACAGCCGAGTCGATTGTCATGGCAGCAGGGATCATCCGTGGATTCCACACTTACGGTCAACCAGACGGATCGGGCCGATATCGAGGCCTGCCTGGCAGGCGACGAGGATGCCTATGGAAGGCTCGTGAGACGTTATGAATCGGAGCTGGCAAAGCTGATGTGGCGTTTTTGTCGCGACAGTACGGTTTGCGAGGAGCTGGTTCAGGAGGTCTTCGTCGAGGCCTATTTCGGCCTGGCGGGCTTTCGCGGCGAGGCGCCGTTTTCGCACTGGCTCAAGCGTATCGGCTCCCGGGTCGGTTATCGGTTCTGGCGGAACCAACGCCGTGAGGCGGGGCGATTCAGTCTGGAGGATTATGACGGGGTCGCGCCGGAGCCTGACAGCGATATCACCCCGGAGCAAGCCGGTGAAATCCTCCATCGACTGCTGGCCCACTTGAATGATGCGGACAGGCTCGTCCTGACGCTGATGTATTTTGATGAGTGCAGCACGCGCGACATAGCCGAAAGAATGGGTTGGACGCGCGCCATGGTTAAGATGCGGGCCAGTCGGGCCCGCAGGAAGCTCAAGTCAATAGCAGAACAGCAAGGTCTGCTGGAGGCAATAGGATGGACACGTTAAAGGCAATTGAAAAACTCGTTTGCCAGGCCCGGATGGAAGCAGTCCCGACCGTGAATGTCAGTTCTCGCGTTCTGCAGCGGATCGCGATGGACCAGACGCCCGCGCGGATACTTCCATTCACGCTCTTCGCCGGTGTTTCCGCCGCCGCCGCCGTGATCGTGCTGTTCCTGGCAGTCAACTCCTGGACCTATCTGACCAATCCAATGATGGACTTGTTCGCTCCGTTGCAGGGGGCCGCGATATGGTAGATCAAACCAGACCAGACGACCATGTCCCGCATGTGGTGCATGCGATGGGCCGCGTACACCGGACGCGGGATCTGGTGCTGTTGGCGGTGTTGATCCTCGCTTCGGGCGTGGTCATTGGAGCCGGGGGCGTGTTTCTGGCGGCGCCCGACAAGATGATCCCGCCGCCGCTGCCTCCGAAGGTGGATCCCATCGTCGGGATCATGAAGGATGATTACGGTCTCAGCGACGATCAGGTCGAGGCGATTCGTCCGGCATTCGCCAAGCATTTTGAGCAGATGTGGGCCATCTGGAAAGACAACGAGCAGAAGATGGCCGACATCCGCACGCAGTTGGACAAGGATTTGCAGCAGATTCTTACACCGGAGCAGTTCGCCAAGTGGCGAGAGAAGGTGGAGCAGCTCAACCGAGACGCTGCCCGCTGGCAGCGGGGACGGAGCGACCATCGGCAGGGACCGGGTGGACCTGGCGGCCCTGGTGGACCCGGAGACTGGCGTCGTGGGGGCGGCGAGGGGCCCGGCGGGGGCGGACGGGGCCCGAGTGGCGGCCGTGCCGGCGGAACCGGACGCGGCCCCGGAGCCGACGGACGCAGTCCCGCGATGATGCTGCTCGGCATTGCTGAACGGCTTGAGGACCTTACCGATGAGCAGAGAGCCCAGATCGAGGCTATCGCCAAGAAGGCGGAGGAGGAATTTGCCGGAGCCGGCGACGATGCGGATCGGCGGCGGATTGTCTCCGAGAGTGTCAGCGAAATGGTCATGGAGGTCCTGACTGAACCGCAGCGGCAGCGCGTGCGCGAGACTCAGGAGCGCATCCGGCAGGGTCGCGCCACCCAACGAGGCGCCGGCGGGCCCAATGACGTACCGTTCTTGCCGGGCCCCGAGAACAACTTCGGCATTCGGCCCCCGAACCTGCCCGGCGGCATGATGCCCTTGCGGGATCCCAATTCACCCTTCATCGAGCCGCGGCCTCAACCGACGGCGCCGCCCCAGCCGTAGACATCGATAGCCAACGGCGCCAGGTAACCTTCAGGGCGGTCTCTCAGACAGCTACCCTGCCGGCAGGGCTCTTCCGCCGGCGCGGGCCGGGTATCGCTCAGGCTTACGTGGATGATAGCACCCGGAGTCCGGATTTCAAACCCGCGGTCTTGCGCCTTGCCCCGCACCGGCGGTGGTAGTAGGATGGAGGAGCAGATAACGCCAAGACCCGGAACGGTTCCGCGTGTAGCGGTGTCGTCTACGCGGGCAATATATTGCAAGGAGGTCTGTTATGAGAGCATTGAAGCGGCTTGTGCCGGTGGTTGCGGTGATGGCGGCGGTTTGCCTGGCGGGTTCAGGCACAGTGCCGATGGCCAAAGCGCCCTACGGAGCGGACAAGGCAAAGGAATGCCAGAAAGCGGCGGCGGAGTTCTATGGAGTTTCTGTGGAAAAGTCCGTGGACATCGCCGAGGGCGTGACGATGGACTTCGTCCTGATCCCCCCTGGGACGTTTTTCATGGGATCGCCCACGACGGAGGGCCAGCGGGATCGAAACGAGGGTCCCGCTCATGACATAACCATCAGTAAACCCTATTACCTTGGGAAATTCGAGGTCACCCAGAAGCAGTGGAACGGCTTTTTCGCGGGAACGGTATTCGCCAGGAAGGAATTCAAGTTCCCCGGAGACAATATGCCCGCCGACAGTATCAGCGGTTTCGAGGCGGAGAAGTTCCTGATGGACCTTTCCAGCAGGCTGGGGATGAAGTTCCGCCTGCCGACCGAAGCGGAGTGGGAACATGCTTGTCGTGCGGGAACCCAGACGCCTTTCTACACAGGCAATACGATTTCCACGTCGCAGGCCAATTATGACGGTTCGAAGACCTACGGCAGCGGCGCCAAAGGACTACAACTGAAACAGACCGTCGATATTGGCATGTATCCGCCGAACCCGTTCGGGCTTCACGATATGCACGGCAACGTCTGGGAGTGGTGCATGGACTGGTTCGATGCAAACTACTACAAGGAGAGCCCCGGCACCGACCCGACCGGTCCGCCCACGGGCGGAAGCCGGGTCATCCGCGGCGGCTGCTGGAAGTCCCATCCAACCAAGTGCCGTTCCGCCGAACGAGACGCCTACAACCCTTCCAAGAGCAACGACACCATCGGTTTTCGGGTTCTTCTGGAGGTCGCTCCCGGCACACCGGCGACTGAATAACCGACAGCGGCCTTTCATCGCCACTGTCCGCACGCTCACATCAGGGCGGTCGCGATACAACGGTACAACGGCGAGGATCAGCTCAACGCAGTGCCGTCTCAGGCACGAAGAACTGCCCGGGGCCCACAACCGCCGGGTAGGGAACCGTGCCGTCCTGCGACAATGAAACCGTCATCGGGATAGCATCGGCGGGCGTGAAACGCTCAACATGCCCATCGGTGAATCCCGCGTGCAGCTTGACCGCAATGTCTTTCGGGTCCAGATCCGGCCCGCCGGCGGACCAGAATGCCGATGAGACATCTGTGCCAGGGGTGATCTCGGCGCTTCGCAACGGCTCACAACTGCTGTAGGCGCCGCGACGACGCCAATGGTCGTACCCAAAGTAGTCGCTCAGGAGCAGCCCGCTTTGCCCGCCCCCACCCATGAGCACCCTGGGGCCCTGAAAGACCCGGCCTTCCCCCAGCCAGCCGGTATAACTCCAGTACAGACAATACGTCCCGATCACGGGATCAGGCACGGGATCCGAATCGGGGTTGTCCCATTCTTCACCCGCCACCCAGGCATCCTGCAGGTACTTATACTCCTCCGGGGCACACGGGCAGAAGACCGTCTCGGCCTTCTCAAGATACGCGCCCAGATAGGCGCTCAGCGAACGATGCAGTTTCGGACTACGCTTGCGGTAACCCGTCAGGACCGTCGGTTCCTGCCAATTCCACAGTCCGCCAAAGCCGATTGTGGCGACGGACTCCGGGTACTTGCTGTCGTTGTCCACGGCAAACTGATTGACGGCCTGAACCACCTGCCGCTGGTTGCTCATGTTTCGCACCCGGTACGCCTGCCGCCTGGCCGCGCGCAACCCGGGCATCAAGATACCCATTAACAAGGCAATGATAGAGATGACAACGAGCAGCTCGACAAGGGTGAAGCCACCCTTTCGGCAATGGTGCGCGACGCCATAGGACAACCGTCGCGGCTGAACGCACTTTTTCTCCCACGGTCTACACATTCTGTGATCCGCGCATTTTAACCGCAAACAAATTGTATTATAGTCGTCTAATAACGCACTGTCAATACGGCAAATGGGGATTTTACTGGAATTACGCCATAGGGAAAAGGCTGGTGGATAGGAAGCGAAGGTCGGCTCACTGCCGCAAGACCAGCACCCCACCCTGGTCGCGCTCTACTGGGCCCACAGGGCGGACTGGAGCCAGTTGTCCGCAATCACGGCAATGTCGAGCAGATTGACCAGACCATCGCCGTTGACATCCCCCGGTATGGATCGGTCGCTGAGGCTGGCCGTTGGGCTGCGTCCGTACGCCCCCAGATTGACCCGCCGACCGTGCGGGGCAGGTTCATCGTCGACGTCCAAGTCCGGATCACCGGCATCGATACAGGGGCTGGTCACATCGTCGAGGACCCAGACCTCGCCCACGGGGTCGTAACGGCCGCGGGTGCTCTTGAGATGATAATCTCTGGCCGCCGGATCGGCAAAAAGCGGATTGGCGCTGAAATTGCCCGGTCCAGGCACGCCTTCCTGAATACAACTGTACGTAGCGGTACAGCCGTACAGGTCTCCCCCGCTGTTGCTCCAGAAGATGCAGTTTCTGATTTTGGGGTTGGCCCCGGCGTAAGCCGTCACGCCGAAACCATTGCCCGCGATGGTCACATTCGTAATCGTGGGAGAGCTGCCCATGATGAAGGCGCCGATCTCGCAGCCGGTAATCACAAAATTGCGCAGGACGGTGTCGGCCCCTTCGGCCGTGTAGAAGCTGACCGCATAGTTGCCGGATACCTGCAACACGGGCGCATCGGCGACACCCGTGACCGTGATGGCCTTGCCGCGAAAATCCAGGGCTTCGTGGTAGATGCCCGGATAGACGGCCACCGTGAAACCGGTGGATGCCGCGTTGATCCCCCGCTGGATCGTGGCGAAAGCCGTCTCCGGGGTCATGCCATCGTTGAGATCGCTTCCGTGAGCCCCATCGACGTACCAACTGAAGCTGCCTTGGAACTCGTAGGCCCCCATATCCACCGTGTTATGGGTGATCCGTGGTTCGCCGAGGATGTCGGTTTCCACGCCGAATGGAACTGCGCCGTTCAAGCCGGCGTTCACCAGCAAAGAGACCGCACGCAGGCGGAAATCATCGTCAAGGGTCCCCGGCACGTCGTCCGGCCCATCCGGATCGACAAAGACGGGCGAGGCGCTGATGTTGCCCTCACCAAGCCAGAAGCCGGCCAGGTTACTGTATCGAACGCTCACGAGCGAGCCATCGAG
>DSDB01000212.1 GCA_011057845.1 Phycisphaerales bacterium
GGTCTATGGTCTATGGTCTATGGTCTATGGTCCACGGTCTATGGTCCACGGTCTATGGTCTATGGTCCACGGTCTATGGTCTATGGTCCACGGTCTATGGTCTATGGTCCGCGGTCTATAGTCTCGCTTGCGTCTTGCGTCTTTGGCAGCAGCTCGGGCAGATCGGTCTCATCGATCAGTCGGCTGAACAGCGTGATACGATGGGCGGCCGATTCCAGCGTGCCGTTGATGGGGACGGCCAGTTCGAACTCCACCGACAGCGGCCCCTGCGCCACCGGCACGGGCAGCCGCACGATGGTCAGGTTGGCCAGTTCCGCCGGGGCTTCGGCGGGCCGCCATACGGAGGTGTGGCTGTCGCCGTTGTCGGCGGCCAGTTTCACCGAGATCCAGGCAAATCGCATGTGGGCGGCGGCCTTGCAGACGGCGGACCACCACTGCTCGAAATCGCGGGCGACGCGAATGTATAACTGGATCTCCTCGAAGGAGTCTTTGTAGTGGTTCAATTCCCTGCGGAGGGTCCGCTGGTTTCGGAGGGCCTCGGCCGTCTCGCGCAGGCGGACCGATCCGACCGTCTGGAACAGCAGAAACAGCAGCGTGAAGACGCACAGAAAGATCGCCGCGGACGCCCACGGCGCCGTCACCAGCATGAAGGAGCCCATCGCCGTGGCGATGAACGTGACGCCATGGAGGATCACGGCCACGTGCTTCTGGCCAAGACCGAGGTCCAGCAGCCGGTGGTGGATATGCCCGCGTTCGGCCTTGAAGATTGACCGCCGTTCGAGCAGCCCTCGGCGGACCATCGTGCAGGCGGCGTCCATGATGGGCACGCCCAGCGCCACGGCCGGCAGCGCGACGGCGACGATGGAGCCGGCGCCGGCGGCGCAGACGACCGAAGCGGCCGCCAGCGAGAAGCCCAGGAACATACTGCCGCAGTCGCCCATGAACGTCCGGGCGGGATGGAAGTTGTAGGTCAGGAACCCGGACAGCGCCCCGGCCAGGGCCAGCATCATCAGGGCCGGGAAGGCCTGGCCGAAGTAGCCGCCGACAATGGCGATCACGACCGCCGCAATGGCGGCGATGCCGCCCGCCAGCCCATCGACCCCGTCGATGAAGTTCACGCCGACCGTCACCCCCACGATCCACAGCACCGTCACCGGCCAGCTCCACGGACCCAGGTTCAGTTCCGCCAGGCCACCGATCGAAAGCGACTCAATGCGGGCGCCCGATGCGCACACCACCAGGGCCGATAGTCCCAGGGCCAGGAACTTCACCTGGCCGGACATGGGGCGAATATCATCCAATAGCCCGACCATGAACACGGCGGCGGAGGCCGCCAGCAGGGCCGCAAACGGCCGATCAATGTGGCTGAAACTGTGACCCAGAAGGTCCTGTGCCCACAGGGCGGGCGCGACCGCACAGGCGGCCGCCAGGAATATCCCGATGCCCCCGACCCGGGGGGTCGGCTCGCGGTGGATCTTGCGGGCATGCGGCCTGTCCACCAGACCCAGCCGCCTCGACAGGGCGATCACGACGGGCATGATGACCAGCGCCGCCAGCAGCGAACTGAAATAGGCCAACAGATAGGGCTTCATCACTCTTTCACAATGCCCGATGCCCCCGGACACACGGCAAAGGCCGCGCAGACTCCGTCCCCGTGGGAGGCACCCCGCGGGCTTCAGGCTTCAGGCTCAAGACCCAAGACTCAAGACCCAAGACTTCAGACTCACGACTCACGCAATGCGCAATGCGCAATACGAACAACGACTCTTACGGGCTGCCGGCATCCGGCGCAGCGCGGACGGACAGGTCCGCGATCAACCGCTCGGCCGCCTTCATTTGCGGATTCAGACGAAGGCATATCCGCGCCTCGTGGATAGCGTCTTCTATGTGGCCGGTCTCGGCCAGGGCGCGGGCCAGCGTCAGCCGCCAGCTCACCCGGCCGTAGTCCAGGGCGACGGCGCGGCGAAGGCACTCGACGGCCTCGCCGAGGTTCTTTTCTCGGTAATATATGTGCCCCAGTGCGGCGAAGGTTGTCGCCGGGGTTCCGGGCTCCTCACAGCGGGCCTTGAGCAGGTCGCGGACCCTGGCCCGGGCCTGCACCACCAGCTCCTGATGTTCATCGCTTTCGGTGAGCATATCCGCCGCCTGCGTGAGCCACCATGTATCCTGCCCGGCGATGGCGACCGCCAGGTCCGGTCGCCGAAGTGTGTTGATATACACATCCGCCACGTCGGGGAACAACCTCGGACTGAGTTCCAGCGCCCGTTGGAATTTCTCGTAGGAGGCGTCGACATCGCCCTCGATCGCGTCGAGCAGACCGGCCACGAAGCAGGCCGTCGGATCGCATGGCGCCAGTTCGTGGCCCGTTCGAATCCGTGCCGCCCCTTCGTCAAGGCCCAGGACGAACTTCTCCAACTGCCCCATGACGCACCAGGTCGGCCCGAAGGTCGGACACAGGAACACGGCCTGCTTGAACTCATCGACGATGCGCTGCGTGAACTCGGCCGTCTTCTCATTCAACACAAACTCGCCCGTATTCGGGTCCGTGAACCGCCGGATGCTCTCCCAGCGGTAGACGTTGAGCCAGTGGTGATACTTGATATTGTCGGGTCGGCGGGCGGCGGCCCTGGCGGCGTTGTCCAGCAGGAACACGTACTCGGCGTTGCTTCCGTTCCAGTTGCGCGAGCGGAGCACCTCCTCGCCGGATTCGGCCTGCTTCCAGTAAGCCTCCGCGGCTCGCGCATGGTTGGCTCCGAGCAGGACCGGCGTCCAGGCGGCGGCGACCGTGACCAACACGGCGATCCGCAGGCCTTTGGGGACCCGAGAGGCGCGAAGCACGTGCGCCGATGAGTGATACCGACGGCGCATGTTCTTGAGAGACAGTAGCAGCGCACAGAAGACCGCCGAGAGCATCGCATTGGCGGGTAGATGCTGCCCGAAATCGCTGAGGCTGTGAATCGATATCGCCAGAAGCCCCATACCCAGGCCGTAGGCGGCCGTTCGGATGGGAATGGCCTCGCTGCGGACGCTGCGGACATAGCCCAGCCACACGATCACACCCAAGGCGGCCAGCAGTCCCAGTCCGATCAGTCCCGTCTCTTCGGCGGCCTGGGCGTATTCGTTTTCCGCATGCGCCGCCAGCGCCGGTGATGTGGAGCGGTCGAACATGGGGTACACGACTTCGTGTGTGCCCAGGCCGGTCCCCAACAACGGGAAACGCTTGAATGAGACCGAGAGGTCCTTGAGGATTTGGGTTCGGCCGCCGGAGACCTTCTGGAGGTCGCCCAGTGTGCCCAGGCGGTCATAAACGGCGTCGAAGCCGACGTACAACACGAACATGAACGCACACAATGCGATCAGTGCCATGGCCCAGCCGCTGCCCTTGAGCGACCGCCGGTAGGTCAGCACCAGCGTCGTAAATGAGCCGGCGATCAACAGACTGATCATGGCGCCGCGGCTCATCGACAGGAATATCGTTCCCGATCCCAGCACGACAATCGCGATGAAGACCCAGACCACCCGCGATTCAGATGAGCTGAAGAACTCGCTGACGTCCGCCGCCGTAATCCTGTCGCCGCCGAAGCGCTCCTGCAGTTTCACCAGCGTCAGGGCCAGCGCCGCGGCCACCGACAGATTCATGAACTGTCCGTAGTGGCTGTGTAGTATGAATGTTCCGAACCAGAACTTGCCCTTGACCGTTGGGACCATCCAGTATATCCGGTCGGTCCCCGACAGACGCTGCACCAGGCCCAGCAGGGCCACCACGCCGCCGATGACGGCGATCGCCCCCAGAAGCCGCTGGATCTGTTCCGTCCGCCGATAAATATTCAAGGCCACACAGAACACCGCGGCGACCGCCAGGACAAGCCGCAGGTCGTGCCGGGTGGCATGCGGGTAGAAGCTCAGAGTCATCGTCTCCAGACGCTCGACCGCGTCCGGTAGACCCTCCAGGAGCCGCTGCTTGATCTCGGCCGTGTTGGGAGAGACTACTGCCCGAACCAGCCCCGCCGGCAGCGGAACCAGTTGCAGCAGAACCACCCCCACGAACAGTGCGATGGGAATATACGCCCAGGACCACACCAGCGCCGTTCGTTCGTATACCACGGCTTTGAGCAGGAACGCCATGGTGACAGCCGCGGCGGCGATAATCACGAGTTGCTCGCTCCAGGCCTCCACGGCTCCGAACGCCAGCGGCATGAAAGCCAGCAGGGCGATGATCAGCCATTCGATCACGTTGTCGAACCGCCGCGACAGCTCCAGGTCGTGTGTAGGGTCCAGTGGCGGCGCACTCATAGGTTCTGTCCTCTTGAAGCCAGTTCAGCGACGGCCAGGGCCTCCCGCCCCCGGACGATCCGCATGGGATTATCCACGCACAGCAGCCGGGCGATCCTGCGGCCCCGGTGTTCCTTGAGCATGGCGTAGGCCTGCGACATGCAGGGACCCCGGGATTGGAGGTCGTGAGCATCCGTGGCCACGACCAGCGGGAACGGCATGTCCAGGAAATACCACGCGGCCCGCTGCGATTCGGAACCGAACCGTCCGGCCAGACTCGCCGCCGTGATCTGGAGAATACACCCGTGATCGAGCCACTTGCGGACGGCGTCGGGCTGGCGTTTGAGAAAGCTGTTGCGCTCCGGATGCGTCACAATGCCGCGTATGTCCATCGAGGCCAGTTCGACCAGCAGAAGCTCGATGTCGATGAATGTCTCGTGTGGCAATTCCAGCAGCACGTGTCTGCCCGCGTCGGCCACGGTCAGGACCTTGTCCTGGCCGATCAGGGCTGTCAGTCGTTCGTCCACCCGCACGTCGGCCCCGGGCAGGATGTTCAGATGGATGCCCGCCTCGGCCAGCGCGGCCTTTAGCCCGGCGACGCTCTCTCGCACCGGGGCGGCCCAGTTGGAGTCATCCCAGCGGCCCAACTGGTGCGGCGTCGCCACGACCGTCGATATGCCGTCGTCGGACAGCGCCTTGCACAGGGCCACGGCCTCGGCCATGGTTGCCGGACCGTCATCGAGTCCCGGCAGGCAGTGGCAGTGAATGTCCACAAATGGATGCGTCGGCGTGTTCAGCGCTGGGCCTTGTGGTTGTTCATTCGGTTGCTTATTCACTTCGGAAGCCATGCCGGATCCGTTCCTTCAGAGAGAAATGCGGGGTTCATGAAGACGCCACGGCAAGCCGCTTCGTGGCACCGCCGTCTTTTTTGTGCCCGTAGCCGTAGTATCCATAGCCGTAGTAGTAGCCATAGCGTCCCTTGCCGCGATGGACGTCGTTGACCACGGCCCCAAGAATGCGGGCGCCGACGCTCAACAAGCCGTCGCGGGCCTGCTGGGCGGTCTTGCGCGTTGACTTGTCCGCCCGAAGCACCAGCAGCGTCACATCGCAGAGTGCGCCGAGGATGCAGGCGTCGGTTACGGGCAGCACCGGCGGGGCGTCCACCACGACCCGGTCGTAACGGGTCGAGAGTTTCGCCATCATGTCGGTGAAGGTCTCGCTGTTGAGCATCTCCGACGGATTCGGGACATCCGGCCCGCACGGCAGGATATCGAGCCCGGGAAC
The DNA here is from genome assembly GCA_011057845.1 of Phycisphaerales bacterium. GTDB lineage: Bacteria > Planctomycetota > Phycisphaerae > Sedimentisphaerales > Anaerobacaceae > UBA2266. Next base: position 5,557 of record DSDB01000212.1, read on the forward strand.
GCCACTGGGCCGAACGGACTGGTCGATCGTATGGGTGCCCGCCATGATATTCGAGACACCCGGCTCGCGGGTTACCTCGAAGATGCCGTGTTGCATCGGTTTTCGGAAGTCCGCGTCGATCAACAGCACCTTCTGGTCCGCTTGGGCCATCGCAATGCACAGATTGCTCACGAGCGTGCTCTTGCCGTCGCCGGCGCTCGGCGAGGTCACCAGCAAGGTCCGCGCCTGTCCCTTGGGCACACTGAAGAACACCGCCGTCCGAATGGTCCGGTAGGCCTCGGCCACCGGCGAGGTCGAGTCCATGTGGACCGTCCGACCCCGCGTGGCCACCGTCAACTTGCGCGACATGGTCGGAACCACGCCGAGCGTCGGCACGCCCAGCACGGCCGAGATCTCCTCGGCGCTGCGGAGCCGCTGGTCCAGGAAACTGCGGAGCACCGCCAGGCCGCATCCCAGGAACAGCCCCA